>CAMBOD010000167.1 GCA_945868985.1 Prosthecobacter debontii
GCCGACTTTGAAGCGGGCAAGACCTACAGCGGAATCCTCTACGAGGAAAAAGGCCGTGGCATTCTCGCGACGCGGGGGCAAAAGGTGGTCATCAAAGAGGGGAACAAAAAAGAAGTCACCGGCGAAGTCGGCAAGAGCGACGAAATCCAGGCCGCGATCAAAAACGAGGACTGGAATGAATACAAAATCGTCGCTAAGGGCGGGAGCCTCCAGCACTTTATCAATGGCAAATTGACGGTGGATGTGACCGACGAAACCGCAGTGGGCGCGAAGACGGGTGTCCTCGCCTTTCAACTCCACGCAGGCCCGCCGATGACGGTGCAGTTCAAAAGCATCGTTCTCAAAACAGACAAATAACCAATTTCACGATGAAGCCGCGAAGGACGCAAATGTAGCGCACACTTCGCGGCTTTTTCATTTCACCCAAAGCAACCTATGAAAACCATACTCATTACCCTCGCCGCTCTAACTGCATCCGTCTTCGCGGCGGACAAAAAGCAACTCGTCTTCATCGCAGGCCGCCCTTCGCACGGGCCTGGCGAGCATGAGCACAATGCAGGCGTGCAGCTTCTGGCGAAATGCCTCGCACAGGGCGCGGCTGACAAAGTGGAAGTGAAAATTCACCTCAGCGGCGAGTGGCCCTCCGCCGACGAACTCGCCAAGGCGGACACGGTTCTCATCTACGCCGATGGCGGCGACGGGCATCCCGCAGCGAAGGACGAACGCCTGCTCCAACTCGGCGAGCAGATGAAGCGCGGTTGCGGTTTTGTCTGTCTGCACTACGCCGTGGAGCCTGCCTACGTAAAAGACAACTGGACGCCGCTGCCGCCTGCCGCCGACGGACAGCCGACGAAACAAACGCTGCCAGCGGGACGTGGTTCAGAAGGCAAAGCAGCGCCCGAGTTTCTCGACTGGCTCGGTGGATACTTCGAGCAGTATTGGTCGGTGAATCCGCACTGGACGGCGAATTTCAAAGAGCTGCCGAAGCACCCAATCAGCAACGGCGTGAAGCCATTCAGCACGAATGACGAATGGTATTACCACATGCGTTTTCGCGCGGGAATGAAGGGCGTGACGCCTATTCTCAGCGATGTGCCGCCGGCGAACACAGCGCGCCAGGACGGCCCGCACAGCGGCAACCCCGAAGTGCGCAACGCGGTGATTGAACTCAAGCAGCCACAGCACGTCGCATGGGCTGTGCAGCGCGAAGACGGCGGGCGCGGCTTTGGTTTTACCGGCGGTCACTTTCACAGGGGCTGGGCGAACGACGACCAGCGCAAGCTGGTGCTCAATGCGATCCTATGGACGGCAAAAGCCGAAGTCCCTGCCAACGGCGTGGAGAGCAAGCTTACCGAAGAGGAATTGCAGGCGAACCAAGATCCCAAAGGACGGCGCAAATAGCCCGTGTTGAATTCTGTTTTCTAAATCCATGAGCCCAATTACCGACCTGTCTCAACGCCAGCCGCGCAGTCCCAAAGCCCGTCTCGGCGGCTACGCGCTGCTATGCCGGATGCTCGATAAATGCCGTGCAGAAATCGCCGGCACGCCGGGAGGTTTTCACTACGCCTGCCCGAATGATCAGCGCATTCTCACCTTCCTCGGTATTGATGCCGACGCGCTCAAAGCCGAAGTGGAAAAGGGCGGCGGCGACGGTGCTGTGCTCGCGTGGATAAAAGCCAATCAACGCAACAAACACACGGCAGAGGAAATTGAGGCATGGAGTGACGCGTCCGACAAACGCAAACCGGGCGCAGACGACAAAGCGCGTTTCGATTCCTATCTCGCCGAGTGCGGCCCTGGTCGCACGGACATCGTGTATTGGAGCGACCTGCTCGATCTCGATGACTACGTGAGCTACGGCGGCAAGGCGTAGATTACTTCAGCGCATCGAGCCGGCCTGCGGCGTAGGCGCGGAAGACGCGGGCGATTTCGTCGCGCACGCGGCGGAAGATGGCGAGTTGTTCCTCTTCGCTGCCGGTCGCGTGGGCGGGATCGTCGAAGCCCCAATGGTGGCGGTTCATCTGGCCGGGAAACATCGGGCAAACTTGATCCGCGTTTCCGCAGACGGTGATGACTGTCTCCACGTCCTGGGCCAGAAATTCGTTGAGGTGCTTCGAGTGGTGGGAGGAAATATCAATACCGATTTCCGCGAGCGCGCGAATGGCGAGCGGATGCACGTAGCCCGCAGGCTTCGAGCCAGCGCTGGCGACGCGAAGTTTGTCGCCGACGGCGGCGCGGAGGATGCCCTCGGCCATGTGGGAGCGGCAGGAGTTTCCCGTGCAGAGAATGAGGATGAGTGGTGGCATGGTGAAAATTATTACGAGCGCGTAGCGCAGCAGCAGCCTGCCTCGCGCACGCCGCAGCAGGCGGGAATGGCAAGCAGCGCGCCGAGCACAGGGGCGGCGATATACAACCAGAGATGCTCGATGTGGCCGCTGAGGATTGCGGGAGCCACCGAGCGGGCGGGGTTCATCGAAGCTCCGCAAATCGGCCCGGCAAACATCGCCTCCAGCGCAATCACGCCACCGATGGCGATGCCGGCTGTGATGCCCTTTTCTTTTGCCCCCGTGCTCACGCTGAGGATCACCAGCATGAGGAGAAAAGTGAGCACCACTTCGAGGATGAAGCTTTGCATCGGCAGTCCCGACGGTAGCGTTGCGCCGAGTTTTGCGTTTGCTGGGAAAAGAAAACTCATCAGTCCGCTCGCCGACAACGCACCGAGCACTTGCGCGCCGATGTAGCGGGGCACTTCGCTCCAAGGCATTCTGCGAGCGGCGGCAAAAGCGATGGTGACGGCAGGATTAAAATGCGCGCCGCTCACGTCGCCGAAGCAGTAAATCATCGCCATCACGATAAGGCCGAAAGTGAGCGCGATGCCGGGGTGCGTAATCGCGCCCGTGGCGTCGTTAATCACAATCGCGCCGGTGCCCGCAAACACGAGCGCGAAGGTGCCGAGAAATTCAGCGAACAGTTTTTTCATCTGCGCCCGTGTAACGACTGAACAGAGGTGCGTCCAGAGTGCTTCGACGCTTTCGCTTAAAGTTCACAAAACTGCCTAATTTTCTTTGCATTATTGGCTCTAAACTCGAAGTTCTCGAACCAATACGACCATGAGCAGCCATATAGACCCTCTTATCTTTCAAAAACTGACCGCCTTTGCCAAACGGCGACGTGGCCTGATTATCCTTCGAGGCGTGCTGGCCGCCGTGGCGGTTTTGATTGCCGCGATGGTCGCTGTCGCAGCGGCGGACTATTACATACCGTTCCTTTCGGACAAATCGCGCTGGGTGCTCAGCCTGCTGGCGTATGCGGCAAGTTTTGCGGTTGCGTGGTGGTATTGCCTGCGCCCTCTGCGGCACGCGCCGAACGAAAGGCAGATCGCACGCCTTCTCGAACACGCGGCGCCGAAGCTGCGCGAGGATTTGCTATCGGCAGTCGAGTTGGGCAGCGGTGAAGGCGACGTTTTTGACTCCGCGCAGTTCCGCGAACTGCTGCAAAAGGATGTTTCGAGCCGGATGGAGGATGTCGAGGTGGAGGCGCTCCTGCCCGTCACTTTGATCAAGCGCTACATCAATTTCGCCGGAGTGATCATCGTTGCACTCGTGGTGCTGATGCTCGCGAGCCAGATGAGATTGAGCAGCCTGCTGCTGCGGGCGTTCGCGCCGGGGGCGAATCTGGCGCGGGTTTCCAATACCCAGATCGTGATCGTTGAGCCCAAGGAGGGCGATCAGATCGTTGCGCAGGGCGATGCGGTGAAAGTGGTGATCCAGCTTAAAGGTGCCGTGGTGAAGACGGCAAATCTGGAAACCGTTTCAAAAGGCGAGCCGTCCACGATTTCCGAAATGACGCCGATTGGGAATGATCGCTTCACTGCCAACATCCGTGTTGGGCGCAACACGGTGGATTACCGTATTCAGGCGGGAGACGGACGTTCCCGCTACTACCATCTAACGGCGGCTGCGCGCCCGATTGAGGAGGGGTTCGAGATGACTTACCACTATCCTGGCTATACCGGCATCGCTGATAAAACCGTGAAGGATGAAAGTGGCGACATCGCGGCGATCGTCGGCACGAAAGTGGACGTGATCGTGAAGCCCAACCAGCCGGTGAAAAGCGGTGCGTTGAACATGGACATCGGCGGCAAACAAGTGCTGGTTCCACTGAATCAATTGCCGGACGGTCGTCTCTCAACGCAACTGACCATCAAGGAGTCGGCCACCTACCGGGTGAATTTGACAAGTAAGGACACCGGATTTGAAAACAAATTCGGCCCTGCATACGAATTGCGCGCAGCACCGGATCTGGTGCCAGCCATTGCGCTCGTGGAGCCGGAAAACGATCTCATTTCCCCAGCGAATGAAATTGTGAAGATCATCGCAAATGCGAGTGACGACATCGGCTTGGCGCAGGTGACGCAGGAGATCAAAGTAAACGACGGAAAATGGAAGGAAGTCGTGCTGGTGAAGAATGCCGGACCCAGCAAGCGAGTGACGCGCGACTGGGATCTTTTTGAAGAGGGAGTCCGCGAAGGCGATCAGATTTCTATGAAGCTCGTGGCAGCCGACTTTGCGGGCAATCGAGTGGAGTCCCGCACTTTATTGATCACCGTCGTCGCGGCGGGATTTGAAATGAAGCGCCTGTCGGCCATCAGGGATTTTCAGGCGCTGAACGCGGCGTTTCAGGCACTGCTTGCATCGAGTGAAAAGCTGGAGGCCCAGACTAAGGTTGCGAGCGGCAGATTCGACACGATGGAGCCGACGGATTCGCTCCGGGGGCAGACGGTGCAGAGCCTCGTGGCTGTCTACGAAGACTACGAAGCGAAGCTTTATCAGACATGGGTGGCGCTCGATGCCCTGATTCGTGAAGTGCCTGCCAATCACCAGAGCGCGGATATCGTTTTGCTCGGGCAGTTGCTCGCCCAGCTTCATAGCGGCGAGGCGCAAAAAGTGGGGCGCGTTGTAAAATTACTGGCGACCAGTCCGGGTATCCCGGCGGCACGCGAACTCATGCACCAGGTCATGGCAACGACCACGAACGTCAAGACACTGGCGAAAGTTGCACAAGAAACCGCGCACATGCTGCTTTCCGCCGAGGAAATTGATTCGGTTGCGGAGCTTGGTGCCGTGCTCGCAGCGGAACAGCGTCGCATCGTCGTGAAGGCGAAAGTCAGCAAGACGCCGGAGGAATGGGCGAAGCTCGCCACGCGCTTCCAGACGGTGATGAGCACCAGCAAGAACATCGAGTCGCTGTTGGAGAAAATGACCGAACGCGGGGTGCCGCTCGGTGAAGCCGCACGTGGCATCCGCAGCAATCTGATCAACGAACGCTCGAAATGCGAAAACGCCCTCGATTCAGCACCTTTGAACAAGGATCACATCGGGATACTGGAGCAATATGCAAATGCGATTCAGGCGCACATCAACAGGACGTTTGATGTCAGGGCCGAACTTGCTCCCAAATTGATCACCACCCGTCTGCGTCTGCCCGCTGAGCCGACGAAGATGCCTCCCGGTTTAATCGCCGTGACCCACCGTGATCTCATGGAGGAACTCGACCCGATTTGGACGAACATTGATCTCATGCTGAAGGATCAGGCCGCCATTGCTAAAATGGAATTGCTGACACCCGATGAGCGCGCCGCATTGCTGGATGCATCGTTGAATTCACGCGTTGAAATTTTCAAAACCCATGGGGACTTGGAGGAATTCCGTTCCTCAGCGGACACTGCGTTTGTCGGCGATCTGCGCCGTGCGACGGTGGCTTTGTCGGCTTTGCGCGCCTCGGAAAAGGACGGCGAAAAGCAGCTTCAGGAGTTGAGTCAGGCTCTTCGCATTCTGGCAGGCGGGCACAATCTGCATGAATTGATGGACGGCCTGATGTCCCTCGCCGGTCGTGAGCGCTGGGAGCTTCGCGCTCCGCAGGCGCGCACGAGCGTCCCGCGTGACTGGGCGTGGATTGCCACGCGGCTGTATCTTGCACCGGGGCAGTTGAAAAATTTGGAACTCAAGGATCCCGATGCAGCCAAGGCTGTGGAGAGCGTGAT
>CAMBOD010000168.1 GCA_945868985.1 Prosthecobacter debontii
TGCCTCGGCACAGACTGAAGTAGAGCTCGGAACGGCTGGTGGTTTTTCCGTTCTGGCAGGCTCCGGGATTTCCAACACCGGGCCGACCACAATTATCGGGAACGTCGGGTTGTCCCCGACGACCGGAGCCGCCATCACCGGATTCCCACCCGCTTTGGTCACCGGGACCGTCTATACGGTCAATGCCTTCGGCCCTGCGGGCTCCATCAATAACCCCGGCTTGCTGACCATCGCGAAGAACGACCTGAACACCGCGTATCTGGACGCCGCCGGGCGCACTCCGAATGTGACGTTCGTGCCGATTTACGATCTCGGCGGGCAAACACTCGTGGGTGGCGTTTACAAGGCCCCCAGCTCTCTCGGAATCACGGGAACCCTGACGCTCAACGCCGGTGGTAACCCGGATACGGTGTGGATCTTTCAGAGCGGGTCCACGCTCATCACGGCATCCAACAGCCGGGTGATCCTGATCAACGGTGCGCAGGCATGCATGGTTTTCTGGCAGGTCGGCAGCTCGGCGACGCTCGGAACGAATTCCACGCTCGTCGGAACCGTCATGGCCCTGACATCGATCACGGCGCTGACCGGCGCGACGGTGGATGGCCGGCTGCTGGCGCTGAATGGCGCGGTGACCTTGGACAGCAATACCATTGCGGTTCCCATCTGTGCCGTCATCCATCCCGGCGAAACGCTCCGTGGCACCGGCTTCATTCCGGGCAATGTCACCAACACGGGCATTGTCAGCCCCGGCAATGCCGCTCCTGGCACGCTGGTCATCGGAGGCAATTTCACCCAGTTGAGCAATGGCACGGTGGTTATCGGCATCGCCTCGTCCACTGCATATAGCCAACTGGCGGTCGTCGGCAGCGCCATCCTCGCGGGCACGCTCCAGATCGTTTCCACAGGCAATTACCGCCCGGAAGTCGGGGACAAGGTCACGATCCTGACGGCCGGCAACGGCGTCTCCGGCCAGTTCAATAACGTCATCAATCCCTACTCCAAAGGCCCCGGCTCGCTGGTATATCAGGACGTGGTCTATACGGACAACACCGTCATCCTCGAAGCCTTCCAAAACACCTTCGAGAATGCGCTGAGCCAGACCGCACTAACGCCCAACCAGACGAGCGTGGCTGGAGCCCTCGACCACGCCATCAACGACACCCGCCAGCGTGACGTTCTGGACTACCTCGACGGTTTGAATTTCAACTCGATACCCGGCCAGCTCGACCGGATATCCCCGGAGGAACTCACGTCCATTTTCACCCTCGGTTTTGCCCAATTCGATACGGAGGTGTTCAGCGTGCAGCAGCGCCTCGCGGACATCCGCGCGACACCCGCCAGCGAGGAAGCTCCCATTTTCCCACGCGATGGAAAGTCCATCGTGCCGATGCGTGGCACCATGAACGCCCGGCCGATGGACGGCAAGAGCGTCGCACGCTCCGAGATGCCCACCGAGGATCAGTGGGGGTTCTTCGTCACTGAGACCGGTGACTTCACCAGCCTCGGCGACACTTCCAACGCGAACGGCTTCGACCTCAAATCCTACGGAACCACAGTGGGCGTTGACCGTCGCCTCGGCGAACATTTCGTCCTCGGGCTCACGCTCGGCTACAACCACTCGGACATCGATCTCAGTGGCGATGGCCGCTTGAACTCCGACGGCGCAAAGGTGGCGCTCTACGCTATGTATCACGACGGCGGTTTCTGGACTGAGGGACTCATCGGCGGAGGAATCAACAGCTACGACTCCCGGCGCACCGCACTCAACGGCACCGCCCACGGCAGCACCAATGGCACGCAGTTCGACGCCTATTACGGCTTGGGCTACGATGTGAAACTCGGCAGGTTCACCGTCACGCCGATGGCCTCCATGCTCTTCACCTCGGTGGGCATTGATAGCTTCGATGAACGCGGCTCGTTGCAGCCGCTGCACATCGAGTCGCAGACCGAGAGCTCCCTGCGCTCCCGCATCGGCGTGCGCGTGGCCTATACGGCGGAAGTCGGGGCCGCAAGGGTCACGCCTTCCATCAGCGCGCAGTGGCAGCACGAGTTTCTCGACAACGAACTTGCCTTGGACTCCCGCTTTGCGAATGGCGCGGGAGACGCATTCAGCGTTCACGGCCCCAAAGTTGGAAGCGACAGCGCGCTGGTGACCGCCGCATTGAACGTGTCCTGGAGCCGCTACTCCACCTATGTTGCCTATCAAGCCGACTTAGGCCGCACAAATTACGAAAGCCAGACCGTGCTCGTGGGCCTCCGCGTGAGCTTTTAATCGAAGGTGAAAGTGATGGCTGACACGCCACTCACCTCTCACCATTCTCTTAGTGGCCTTCTGTGGGTCATTTTTGGAATACAACACCGCCGCCATTGACCGCAGGGCGCGGGGCCAGCATATTCCGCCCCCTTTTTCCAAGGAACCATGCCGAGTAAAACACGCAATTTCTGTATCATCGCCCACATTGACCACGGCAAGACCACGCTGTCTGACCGTCTGCTGGAGTTCACGGGGACGATCCAAAAGCGCGAGTCGCAGGAGCAATTGCTCGACGCGATGGATCTCGAACGCGAACGCGGCATCACCATCAAGGCACATCCGGTGCGGATGATGTATCGCGCGAAGGACGGCGTGGAATACAAGCTCAACCTGATGGACACGCCGGGGCACGTGGATTTCGCATACGAAGTGTCGCGCTCGCTCGCTGCTTGTGAAGGCGCGCTGCTGATCGTGGACGCGGCGCAGGGTGTGGAGGCGCAGACTGTGGCGAACGTGCATCTCGCGGAGAAGCAGAAGCTCAAGCTCATCCCGGTCATCAACAAAATTGACCTACCGAACTCCGACCTTCCCTCGGTGTATCGCCAGTTGGAGGAAATTCTCGCGATTCCCGCCGAGGAGGCGATTCTCGCGAGCGCGAAGCAGGGCATCGGCATCGAAGAAATTCTGGAGGCTGTCATCGCGCGCATTCCTGCACCGCCGGACAACCGCAAAGAGCGCCTGCGTGCGCTGGTGTTTGATTCGACGTTCGACACCTATCGCGGCGTGGTCGTTTACGTGCGCGTGGTGGATGGCGCGATCAAGGCGGGCGATGTGGTGCGCCTCATGGCGACGAACAGCGCCTACGAGGTGAAAGAAGTCGGCATTTTCCGCCCGCAGCAGCCGAAGTTTGTGCCGCAGCCGGAACTCGGGCCGGGCGATGTGGGCTACGTGATTGCAAACATGAAGACCGTCACCGAGGTGAAAGTCGGCGACACGCTGACCAGTTCGCGCCTGCCCGCAAGCGAGCCGCTGTCAGGGTTCCAGGAATTGCAGCCGATGGTTTTCAGCGGCATCTACCCGATCAACACGGCGGACTTCGAGCACCTGAAAATGGCAATGGGCAAGCTCCAGCTCAACGACGCCGCGTTTCATTTCATGGCCGAGTCGTCTGTCGCGCTCGGCTTTGGTTTTCGCTGCGGCTTCCTCGGGCTGCTGCACATGGAGATCGTCCTCGAACGCCTCCGCCGCGAATACAACATGGATATCATCGCCACGTATCCGTCGGTCATTTATGAGGTGCTGAAGACGAACGGCGAGATTTTGAAAGTGGACAATCCCGAGCACCTTCCCGACGCATCCGTCATCGAGGAAATCCGCGAGCCCATCGTGCGGTGCTTCGTGATGATCCCGAACGAATTCATCTCACCGATGCTCCAACTCATGATGGAAAAGCGCGGCATCGTGGACCACACCGAGACGCTCGATCCGCGCCGTGTGATGATCACCGTGGACCTCCCACTGAACGAAATCCTCGTGGATTTCGTGGACAAGATGAAATCCATCACGCGCGGCTACGGCTCGATGGATTACGAGCACTCCGGCTACCGCGCGGACAAACTCGTGAAGCTCGATATGCTCGTGAACGGCGAGCGCGTGGACGCATTTTCGAGCATCGTCCATCGCGACAAGGCCGAGGGACGCGGGCGCGCGCTCGCCGCGAAACTCAAGGAAGTCATCCCTACTCAGCTTTATACCGTGGCGATTCAGGGTGCCATCGGCGGAAAAATCATCGCCCGTGAAACTGTCAGCGCGCTGCGCAAAAACGTCACCGCGAAATGCTACGGCGGCGACATCAGCCGTAAACGCAAGCTCCTCGAAAAACAGAAAGAGGGCAAAAAGCGCATGAAGGCCATCGGCCAGGTAAACATCCCGCAAGAGGCGTTCATCGAAGTGCTGAAGACGAACTGATCGGCGTTACACGCGCAGGAAAATCCCGGGTTTGTGCAAGGCTCGAACAAGCCGAAGTAAACTCAATTCCGCCAGAGCCAGCGGAGTGCATCGGGGAAAATGCTGCCGCCGCGGATGCTGCTGTGGCCGTAGCCTTCCACGTAGTCGAACTTCACATCGTATTTTTTGAAAACCAGCGCAGCGTTCATCTGCTGATTACCGAGCGGCCAGTTGCCGTGCTGGTTGTCGAGATCGCCGCTGGAGTCCTGCAAAAATACGCGGATGGGCTTCTTCTCGGTCTTGCGAATGATGCCCGGATACACATCGCCGCCACGGATGTTTGTGAAGCTGCCAATCGTGGAAAGCACTTTACCAAATGCATCCGGGCGCTGCCACGCGACGGTGAATGCGCAGATGCCGCCGCTCGATGCGCCACAGATCGCGCGCAGTGCGGGGTCTTTGGTGAGCGGCCATTTTTTCTCCACCTCGGGCAGGATTTCTTCGAGGAGGAATCGTGCGTATTGGTCGCTCAGCGTGTCGTATTCGAACGAGCGATTATTGGACTGCCATGCGTTTGTCTTCTGTGTGACCTTGCTGGCGTCGTTTCCGGGATTGATGAAAATTGCGACCGTCGGCGGCATCTCGCCGCGAGCGATCAGATTGTCGAAAACAATCGGCACGCGCCAGTTTCCCTTCGTATTCACATAGTCGTGGCCGTCCTGAAAAACCATCACCGCAGCAGAGCCGTCGGGCTTGAATTGTGCGGGCACATAGACCCACCAGTCGCGCGTCGTTCCTGCAAATACCTTGGATTCCCACACGGGCATCTTCGTGACCGTGCCGTGCGGTATCGCGGGATTTTCACGATGGTCGGGAGTTTCGACAAAAACATCCGCAGCAAAGGCGGACACGGAGAGGACGAATAAAACTAGGAAGCGCATCGCCATCGAATGACTCAGGACGATGGCGCGAGCAAGCGCGCTGAATTTCACGGTTGGCCCTTGGTGCTTCGCTCTGGCAGCGTCTCCAAAATGCACGCGCACTTATTTCACCACTCACTCGCGTCCTGAGCCGTGCCGAAATCCACCGACGATCCGCAGCCAATTCTCACCGCATGGTCGCGCACTCTCGCACGACGCGGTCATGCGCCGGCCATACTCGCTGTGGACGGCGGAGTGCTGCGGACATTTGAAGGAATCGAACAGGAAGCGAGCGAGTTGGAAATTTGCCTTGGCGATCTCAAGCCCGGCGCAGTCGCCGCCGTGCAGCTCGGTAATGATCCGCGTTTGCCCGCCGTGCTCATCGCACTCTGGCGGCGCGGCATCGTCCCGCTGTTGCTGGATCTTGCCGTGGAAAAAGATGCGTTAAGCGCTGCGCTCAATATCTCCAGATCGGGCGCGCACATCACTCGTTGCGATGATGGAAAACTCGACCTGCTCCATTTTGCATCGCAGACCGAAGCACCGCCGCGTGCCGACTTTCTCAAACTCACCTCCGGCACCACGGGCACGCCGAGGGCGATTTGTTTTACGGCTACGCAACTGCTCGCGGACTGCGACGCCATTTGCGAGACGATGGGCATTGGCGATGGCGATGTGAATTTCGGAGTCATCCCTTGGTCGCACAGCTACGGCTTCAGCAATCTCGTGACTCCCCTGCTCTGCCGTGGCGTATCGCTTGTCGTGAGTGAGGAACGCCTGCCACGCGCAATCCTCGAAGGGCTTTCGCGCTCGGGGGCGACAGTGTTTCCCGGCCTGCCCGTCTTTTTTCAAAAGCTCTGCGCACTCAGCGCTCCGCCACTCCCGCGACTCCGACTGTGCATCA
>CAMBOD010000169.1 GCA_945868985.1 Prosthecobacter debontii
TCCCGAAGCGGACTGGGACTTATTACCTCATTGTCGAAGTCGAGAAATCGAATCGGGAGCGCACGCATTGGGGAATGGCTTACGGCTTCCGCTAAGTAAGCACGCGTCTCTTAATTTCGTGTATTTCAAGTGGCCGCGCAGGCTTGTTTTATATTGCAGGTAAGTGTCTTCCCAGTTAAACGGACGCGCAATCAGCCATATCCATGAAATCAATCAAAGGTCGTATCGTTCCAATCATAAGTCTTCTGTCGCTGGCCGCAACGGCTGGGGCACAAGAGTTTTTCCGTGAATTTGGTTCGTCCCGCACTTCAGGAGGCAGCGGACGTCTCTCGCCTTCGGCTGAGGTTTTCACTGGAAACGACCCGGAGGGCCTTTCTCCGATTACTCCATTCGACGAAGTCGGACAGGAGGAAGACTACAACATGCGGCTTGGGATTTTCGATTTCGTGATCGCTGCGGGTTTTGGGGTTGAGTTTAACGACAACATCACTCTAGCGAATCAGGACGAACTCTCGGACATCATCTTCCGCCCTCAGATTGATATCGAAGGTATAGTTCGTTTTTCAGATACTAACCGTATCCGTATCGGCGTTGGGCTGAGTTATGCGAAGTATCTGGATAACTCAGACTATGATACGGATGGTCTGTTGATAGCGCCTACATCCGCCTTTGTTTGGACGGCGAAATCCGGCGCATTTACGTTCACCCTCAGGGAAAGAGTTTCGTATCAAGAAGACCCGTTTGCTTTGTCGGTGCTCTCAAATACAGCGACCTACAAGCGCTGGGAAAATCAAGCCGGTGTGCAGGTGGATTGGGAAGCCAATCAATACACGAAGATCACTGTCGGCTATGATCGCTACGATCTTTGGGCCAAGGATGAAACCTTCAAGTCACAGGACAGGGGAATCAACACTATCTACTTCCGTCCTTCCTACCAGCTTTCCCCTTATCTCACGGTCGGTTTGAACGTGTCTGAGAGCTTTGTGGATTATCGGGAAAATCAGCAGGCGGATGGTCAATCACTGCTCGTTGGCCCTTACGTGCAATGGAAAGTTAGCGACCGCACGGATGTGTATTTAGAGGTGGGTTACCAGCAGAGCACATTCGACGGTGAGACAAAGGTTGAAGTTCTGGATGCAGATGGGAATGGCACAGGGACGTTCCTCGAGGACAACGAAGATACGAGTGGTGTGTATGCGAAACTCGAGATCACCAATCGCCCAACGGAAAACTTTAAGCACAAGCTGACTGCATCGAAAACGGCAGAGCTGGGCTACGGGACGAACAGCTACGATCTGTATCATGTCGAGTATTCGGCGGACTGGGGTTTTGCTGAAAACACCTCGCTGAGCCCGAATTTGTTCTACGAGTATTACGAGACTTCGGGGAATCAGTCCGAAACAGGCAGCCGTTTTGGGGTGGGAATCGGTTTGCATCATATTTTCTCACAACATCTGACGATGGGGCTCGATTATCGCTTTCTGATGAAGGACTCCGACCAACCCGATGCTGACTACAAGCAGAATCTGGGGATGCTCAGCCTTTATTATAAATTCTAACCTATGCATAGCTGCCTGTTCGCTTTTGGCGCGATTGTCGCCCTACTTTCCCAGCCAACAGCCAGCGCCCAGAACGTCATCCCGAACAACGGAGCGCGAGCTGCTGCTGCGCCTGCTGGTTTGCCGCCAGCCTCAGTCGGCGAGATGCCTGCGACGGGAGTTGTGGTTCCGCACGACAGCAAGCTGATTCCGGGCGACGAAGTTTCCATCAAGATCGAAGAGGATCGCGACGTGCCTTGGAAAACCATCGTTACCGACACCGGCGAAGTGGAAGTGATGGGGAATCTCGGCAGTGTGTCTGTGGCGGGGAAAACGGCGGCGGATGCCGAGGCGGTGATTGGCGCCTACCTGCGTCAGCGTTTTTACAATAAGGCTACGGTCAGTTTCAAAATCCTGCGCAAGGCGATGGGGGCGGTGCGTCCGTTCAAGGTGAATGTGAACGGCAAGGTGCAGCGCAACGGCCCGCAGTATTTCACCGGGGCGAATCCGCTGAGGCTCAGCGAGGCTGTGATGGTCGCGGGCACGAGCATTTACTCCAACTTGAAGCGCGTGCAGCTCACCCGCGACGGCAAGAACACCAGCCACGACGTTCAGGCGATTACCAAAGAGGGGCGCACTGAACTCGACATCACCTTGCAGAACGGCGACCAGGTTTACGTGGACGCAAAACCCGTCGTCGGTTTCGGAAACTAGCCCATGGACCCAAAACAGCCCATGCCCGCGACGGGCGGAGAAATTAGTTCCCGCATCGGGATTCGCTTTTACCGCTACCGCGGAATCATCAAGCGCTACTGGTGGGTGCTGGCGATTACCGTGGGTCTCGGCCTCGTTTACCAAGCGTGGGTGCTTTTCAACAAACCCACCCGCTATGTCTCCTACGGAAAACTCAGTGTGCGCGAGACGGGCGGCGATCAAAACAGCCTCGCCCGCACCAACGACCCGAGCTGGTATGGCACCATTGTAAAAACCATCGAGAGCCCCGCCGTTCACGAGCGCGCAGTAAAGAGCGTGGCGGTGATGAGGCCCGACTACGAGCCGCTCGCCAACAGCGCCGAGGTCACCGCCGAGAACGAAGCGAACACCCAGTTTTTCACGGACCGTGTCATGGAGGCATTCATGGAAATGCGCCGCGAGGAAAGCCGCGACATGATGCAGGGGAACATCCAGCAACTCGTCCAGCAGAGCGAAGCCGAGCGTGCGCGCATCGAACAGGCGCAATTGGAGATGAACAAATTCGTGGACGAAAACAACGTCCCCTTCATCGAGCAGCAGGCCGAGCAAATCGCCGCCGACCTCGCCGACGCCCGCAAGACCCGCGAGGCGCTCACGCAGGAAGTGAATCCTTACCAGACTCTCGACAGCGGCAGCCTGCTCAACAATCCCAGCAGCGGTGGCGGCAGCACAAAACGCCCCGGTGCCGACAACGACACGCGCTCCGACAAACTCAGCGACAAGCAGCAGGAACTCGCCATCAAGGAAGACGAACTCAAGGAACGCGCAGTCATCTGGAAGCCCGCCCATCCGCGCTACCAGTTGCTCGTCGAGGAAATTGACAAACTCAAAATCGCCTCCGCGTTCTCAATGATCAGGCCGAAAAAGGCCGCTCCGCCGCGCTCGCCCGCTTGAAACTCGAAGTCATCGCCAAGGACAAATCCATTACCGAGCTTGAGGAAAAAGCGCGCGCCTTCAGCAAAATCACCGCGAAATACAACACGCTCAAACAGGAAGTGCAGCGCCGCGAAGCCCTCTACAACCAGACCCGCAAGACCCACGACAAACTCCTTCTCACCAACGGCGTCCCCGAGATTCTCGCCTTCCAGCAAAAAGCCACCGTCGCCAACAAGGAAAATCGCGGCGTTGTAAAAGGACTCCTCGTCGGCATCATAGGCGGGCTGCTCCTCGGCCTCGCGATTCTCTTCGTCATGGATCGCGCCGATGATCGCTTCGCCAGCTCCACCGAGATGATCGAGCAATTCAGCGAGCCCATCCTCGCCCAGCTCCCCGATGTCAAAGACAGCCGCACCAACACCGGCCTGCCTTTGTTGAACGCCGAAGACGAGCGCTACATGTATACCGAGGCCTATCGCAGCCTGCGCAGTTCCCTCATCTTCATGCCCAATCAGCAGGAGCTGAAAACCCTCATCGTCACCAGCGCCATCCCCAACGAAGGCAAAAGCACCATCGCCAGCAACCTCGCCATCACCATGTCCAACGCCGGCGCGCGCGTCCTCCTCGTGGACGCCGACCTCCGCCGTGGCGACATCGCCGCGCTCTTCGACACCGATGGCCGACAGGGCCTCTCGAACATCCTCCGCAGCGAAGTCCCGTGGCAGAGTTGCGTGAAAACCCCGCGTGGCGACAAACTCCACGTCATCCCGCGCGGCCCCGTCACCAACCAAAGCAGCGAACTTCTCCTCCTTCCCGTCCTCTCGAAACTCCTCGAAGAATGGAAAGCCACCTTCGACCTCGTCATCTTCAACACCGCCCCCATCCTCGCCACCGACGACACCCCCACCATCGCTCCGAACTTCGACGGCACCCTCATGGTCATCCGCGCCAGCTTCACCAGCGCACGCCTCACCCGCAACGCCCTCAACGCTCTCTACCAGCGCCAAGTCAACGTCCTCGGCCTCATCCTCATCCTCAACTGCGTGGATACCGACCTCCCCGACTACTACTACTACCGCTACCCCAAATACTACGCCGCTTGATCGCGCGGCGGCGTCCGCTAGCCTCCCGCCATGCTGAACATCACCGGCCCCGGCTCCATCATCACGTGCGACGGCGTCACGCGGCGCGACTTCCTGCAAGTCGGCACCCTCGGCGCACTCGGATTTTCCTTGGCGAAAATGCTCGGCGTCCCCGCTGCCGCCGCCCCCATCAAATCCGAAAAAGCCTGCATCCTCATCTTCAATCTCGGCGCACCCTCGCAGCTCGACTGCTGGGATCCAAAGCCCGACGCCCCCCGCGAAATACGCGGCCCCTTCAAAGCCATCTCCACTAAGGGCGACTTCCAAATCAGCGAAGTCTTCCCCAAGCACGCCGCCGTCGCCGATAAATTCAGCATCGTCCGCAGCGTCTATCACACCGCCGCCGCCGTCCACGACACCGGCCACCAGATGATGCAGACCGGGCGCCTCTTCACCGGCGGCGTCAACACCCCCCACGCCGGCTGCGTCTATGAATTCCTCCGTGGCCGCCGCAACGAACTCCCCGCCCACGTCATCCTCCCCGAATCCATGGGCCCCACCGGCGGCAACATGCCCCACGGGCAGGACGCCGGATTCCTCGGCAAAAGCCGCGACCCCTTCGTCCTCAACGCCGACCCTTCCAAAAAAGACTTCAAAGTCCCCGACCTTCTCCCGCCCGCCGAGATCGGCGAAGCCCGCCTCGAACGCCGCCGCAAACTCCGCGAAGTCGTCGAGGGCACCATGAAAAACTTCGAGGGTTCCGCGAATGCCGAACTCATGGACGCCAACTTCCAAGCCGCCTACCGCTTGATGACCTCTCCGCTCGCCCGCGAAGCCTTCGACCTCGCCCAAGAGCCACCCGCCGTCCGCGAACGCTACGGCATGAACCGCTTTGGACAGTGCTGCCTCCTCGCCCGCCGCCTCGTCGAACGCGGCGTCCGCTTCGTCACCATCAACACCTTCATCACCGTCTTCAACGAAATCACATGGGACATCCACGGCAGCAAACCCTTCACCAGCATCGCCGGCATGAAAGACATCGTCGCCCCCATGTATGACCAGGCCTACAGCGCCCTCATCGAAGACCTCCACCAGCGCGGCATGCTCGAAAGCACCCTCGTCACCAACCTCGCCGAATTTGGCCGCACCCCAAAAATCAACCCCGCCGGCGGCCGCGACCACTGGCCGCAATGCTGGAGCGTTTACTTCGCAGGCGGCGGCGTGAAAGGCGGACGCACCGTCGGCAAAAGCGACGAAATCGGTGCCTACCCCACCGAAAACCCCGTCCAGCCCAAAGAAATCGTCGCCACCATCTTCAAAGCCCTCGATCTCGATCTCGAAGCCCACCTCCCCGGCCCCCAAGGCCGCCCCTTCCCACTAGTGGACTTCGGCACCAAGCCCATCGCCGAATTGTTTTAGCTGGAGAGTGCAAATAGTCTGTCTGCCCCTATTTCTCATCATGAACTTCCCAAACTGGATCGAACAAGCAATCACTCGCGGTGATATGACCTGTGACGAGGCAATCCTTGTCCATTCAAGCCAGAATTCTGATTGGGAGGTTCTCTTCGTCGCTTACGGCTGTAATTTTCGTCGAGCCAATCTGCTCATTAGTCGGTGTAAAATTTTTTTCTGTAAATTGCTCTGCCTTTGTTGAGCCCGACTCCCCTGCGGGAGCGGCGAAGCGAAGGCGAGCGTAGCGAGCTGAGCGCAGCAGCTCCCGCAGGGAGCTGTCGCGTTCGTAGTCTGGCAGAGGGTGGGCCACATGGG
>CAMBOD010000170.1 GCA_945868985.1 Prosthecobacter debontii
ATAGCGAACCTCCGCCTTGTCGTTCTCATGTTTCGCCTTCAACTCATCGGCAAGTGCCAGCAGGCTGTCGCCCTTGTTCACTGCGATGAGGCTGAGGATGTCGGGGCGTTTGGTGGAGCGAATGGCGTCCGTGTAGGCATAGAGCGCACTGGTGTGCTCGCCCTTGCGTGTGCGAGCGACGGCGGTGAAGGCCTTGGTGAACTGTTTGAAATCCTCGGTGGAGCCGAGCCGCCCATACTGCTCGGCGACGTCTGCGGCTTCCTTCTCTTTCTTCAGAACGAGCAGCGCCTGAATCTGGAGTGGCACCAAGTCCGGCCACCAACTGCCCGGTGCATCGCGGAATCCGCCGAAATATTTGATGTCCTGATCCAGCTTCTTGAGCGCCTCCTCGGCGCGGCCAGCGGCAATCAAATCCGGCGCAGTGTCGAGCACGGCGGGTTTTGGAAAAAAGAGACGGAAGACATCTTTCACCGACCAGCCAAACTCGCCCTCAGTCACAGGCCCTCCCGGTTGCGCGGGAGGGATGGTAATCGTCGCGCGGATGAGGTCACCATCGCGCCTCATACTTTTCGGGTAGATGATTTTTCCATCGTTCAACTCGATGCGGATAGCATCGGGTGGCGGTGGCTTTTCCGCAGAAATCGCGGTTGTCAGTGTTGCGATAGCGATGATGAGTGTGCGGATCATTTTCATACTCCTCCAAGTTCAGCGAGTCTCGTCCTTGCCTTTTCAAGTTCCGGCAGGTCTTTAAATTTTTCGGCTTTCTTTTCGTCCGGCTGGCCGGTCGCGTCGCGCGGTTCGAGCAAATCCTTCAGTCGGGCTATGGCGGATTTGTCGTCACCCTGCCGGTAGTATCCCTCGGCTGCCTTGAGATAGCTGCGCGCGACCCATTTCGGGAATTTTCCCTGCGTGACAGTGATGCGCTCGAAGCCCGCCGTGGCCTCCTTGAATTTGCCCGTGCGGAAAAGCACGTCTGCGATGTAGTAAAGTGCGAGTGCAGTAGATTCGCCGCGCCACTCGCGGACGCTGGCGACTTCCTCGAAAGTCTTTTTTGCCTTCTCGTATTTCGCTGCTGCCAGCGTGGGCGCATCGCCTTTTTGAGCATCGGCCAGTTCGAGCAGGCATTTGGCCTGACCGAGCAGCGCCTCCTTCAATTTCCAAGGCGCACCGAGACGGTCTATCGCGTAATCGTAAAGCTCCATCGCCTTTTTGTATTCCTTGCGGGCGAGCAAGACTTCGCCCATGCCAACCCATCCGGCGTCCACACGCTCGGATTTGGGGAAATCTTCCTTCAACCTGCGATAGACAGCTTCAGCGCGATCGATTTCGCCCTTCGCAAGCAGGTAGTCTCCCACTTCCATCAGCAAGTGAGGGCTGAGATCCTCAACTTTTGCTTTCTCGGCGATTTCGCCAATGACGGCGACGCGTTTTTCGGGAGTGCGTCCGATGCGGAATAATTCGCCACGCGCATAAACGAGCCGCCACTTCGCGGTTTCGCTCTCAATTTCGGTCAACGGCTTGAGAGTTGCCTCCAGATCGGCCTCGGCATCCCACTTCACCTGCGGCGCATCGGATTTTACAACTTCCTTGCTTGGAGGACGACGGCGCGACCACTCGGCGAGTTGGCTGAGCATCATCTCACAGCCTTCGCGTTTTGGATTGGCGATGTGCTTTTTCAGCGTGTTGACGGTCAGTTCCTTCGCCTCTTCCATACGGCCAAGTTTCGCCTTCGCCTTGCCCACCCAATAGATCGCCGTGACCGTCGCGGGATGCTCGGGCCGCTCTTTGACGAACTCGGTATAGAGCTTTTCGATGCCTTCCCAGTCTTGCGCTTTTTGCAACTGCTTGCCTGCCTCGAAGAGCGAATACAGGAGCACTTCATCACTCACGTTTTTGTGTTTGTAACTCGCGATGTAGGCCTCTGCGGCTTCGGCGGGTAGTTTGAGTCCAGCCTTCGCATCGCCGAGCAGCGCATAAATCTCAGGCTGGAGTTTCTCGATTTTGTTCTCACTAAAAAGCTTCAGCCACGTCTCGCAGTCCTGCACGGCAAGATCGTATTCGCTTGCGGCAAAGTGGCAGACGCCTAGGCGGTAGCGTGCATCAGATCCATAGTTCCCCTTTTCGCCCCACTTCTTTACATGGGCCTCTAGGCGCTCAATCGCACCATCTTCATCGCCGCCTTTATCCGGGTCTTTTTGATAATGTCCCTGGAATAAATGACATAGCGCGAGCTGGTATTCCGCATCCTCGATGTAGAGACCTTTTCCACCGCCCTCTTTGCCGAATTCCGTGATGAAGCTGTCGAAGTCCTTTTGCGCAACGTCGTATTTGTTCTGCAAAAAGCGCGCATTGCCGAGTTGGTAACGCACTTCCGGCCAGTAGAGTTTGCGGTGATTAACGGCGTCCTCCTTGAGCTTCTCAGCCTGCTCGCGAGTCTTCGCGTCGTTCGAATTGATTGCATACTGGTAGGTGCGCTCAGGCAAATCGGACAGCAGCTTTTGCGCTTCCAACAAATTCGTCTCCGCAACAAACCACTCCTTCTTTCGCATGGCGGCCATCGCCTTGATGTAGGTGACCTGCGCGACGTGCGGGCCAGTAGGGAACTCTTTGATGTATTCATCGCAAAGCGCGTAAGTCCGAATCGTGAGACCGAGATCTGCATACAGCGCCAGCCGGCTGAAAACCGCCACCTCGCGCAGAGGCGTCGTGGGATACTCCTGAAGGATCTGGTTAAAGACCACGATGGCCTCCCACTTTTTGTTCATGTCCGCATGGCAGCGGGCCATGCGAAAATAAACGGCGGGCATGTAGTCCGCCATCTTCTCAAACTCGGCGAGGAGCTTCTTCGCTTCCTCAAGTCTCGGCTTTACCACTTCATCATTTGTCCGCTGCGCCTTCATCAGGAGCATCGGCTCCTTGCCCGCGCCCTTGATGTTCTGATCGATCAGTTTCTCCATCGCTTCAATGCGATCTTTTTGGAACTTGATCACCACATCACGCGGGCGAACCGTCCAATACGCTTCCAATGCTTTTGCGTGTGCGCGAACTTCCAGCAAGTCATCACCAAGCTTCACCGCGACGGTGTTGAGGGCGATCAGGTTTTCGACCAGATGAATCTTCTTCTGGAGTTTTTTCAGCAAATCCACCGCCTTGTTTGCAAACTCGTCCGAAGCCTTGTCCGCAGGGTCATGCTTCAGCGCGTAGAGCGTCATGAGTCGCACCGCGCCCTCCGCAGAAACTGGCGTGTTGAATTCAGGATTATACACGAGCTTCTCAAGCGTTTTGATTTCGTCTTCCGGCTTTTTGAGCTGACGGTAGCAATACGCCTGTCCCGACAACGAGTGCTCTAAAAGGCCGCGTTGCTCAGGTGCCTTGGCGGCAGTCTCCACCTGCGTCCACCAACTGATGGATTTCTCCCACTCCTTCAGCATCAAATAGGTCTGCGCAATGGCGACCTTTACCTCGAGAACACGGGGATCAGTCGGCCAACGCCGGATGAATTCGTTCCAATACGTCTCCATCGCCTTTTGCAGGAGATCCTTGTCCAGTTTACCACCTACGGTTCCGTTTCGATAGTAACACTCGCCTAGCACCAGAAAGGTCGCCTGCGCCGAAGCCAGGCCCTGCTTCTCACTTTCAGTCAACATCCCGAGATACTCCTCAAGCCTGCGGATGGCCTCATCGTATTTCAGCCCTTCAAAATACTGGAGCCCTCCATTAAAGAGATCCGACATTTTTTTTGCCCTTATCTGCTCGGGAGTCAGCGGCACTCCGCCGGCAGCCAGCGCAGGGGCCTGAGCAAAAGTAGTAGTCGTCAGCGCGAACGCGAGAGCAACGAGCAAGATGATTCTGGAAAGTAAAAACCGAGGCATGGGATGACTGAACTAGTGCCCCAGCGTGTAAAAAGTCCAGCCGTCAATTTGAAGAAAACAGTAGATTTAGAATTGGGCTCCTACAAAGTTCACACGCAACACCGCAAAAAAGCGCCTTCTATTTCAAAGCGTCAGAGCGGCGCCGAAAATTGCTGTGATTTCACCCTTGCGCACCATATGCGAAGTGCGTATCTCTCCCGCCCTTTTATTTCCGGGACACACGTAACCATGCCTAAAACGAAGCCAAAAAAAGCAGCCAAAAACAAGCCGAAAGCCGCACCAGAAAAGGCTTCCAAGCCTGCTGCCAAGAGCAAGCCGAAGGCGACCGCCAAGCCGGTCAAGAAGTCCAAGCCTGCTAAAAAAGCACCCGCAAAAGCGGTTAAGCAGAAATCGAAACCCGTCGCAAAGCCTGCTAAAAAGGTCGTTGCAAAAGCAGGCAAACCCGCAGCCAAGAGCGTGACAGACACAACTGGTCGTCGTCCAGTCGCAGGGCCGAAAAAGCCGGTGAAGCTGACACCTTTCCTCCAACTCCAACGCGAGCGTCTCCACGTTCTGCGCGACAGCCTGCTCGACGCAATGGCTGGTGTCGCCAAGGACACGCTCCGCTCACGCCCCGAAGGCAGCGAGGCCAGCGCGTTTGGACAGCATCAGGCCGATGCGGGCAGCGACGCCTACGACAAAGATTTCGCACTTTCCCTCCTCTCGCAGGAGCAGGACGCTCTCTATGAGATCGAAGAAGCCCTCAAGCGCATTGAAGCCGGCACCTACGGCGTTTGCGAAATGAGCGGCAAGCCAATCCTCCCAGCCCGCCTCGAAGCACTGCCATTCGCACGCCTGACGGTTCAATGTCAGGCCGAATTCGAGCGCACCAAAAAATTTCAACGCAACCGCGCACCCGTCACCTCGCTATTCGGTCTCACCGACAGCGAAGGCGAAGAGGAAACCGAGGAAGCCGAGGAAGCACCCACCAAACCACAAGCAGAGGACTAAACTATTATGGCCAGAGAATTCATCATGATCGAATGCACGGAGGCGAAAGCGGAGGGGAAACCCGTTTCCCGCTACATCTCCACACGTAACAAAAAGAGCCCGAACACACCGAACAGGCTCGAAAAAGTGAAATACAATCCGAACTTGAAGCGCCGCACGCTTCATCGCGAAATCAAGTAAACATGAGCACGCCAAAGACACCGCAACGCAAATCCAACTTCCGTAAAGCCAACCGCACCATGCCACGCCGTCGCGTGGAAGTTGCGCTGGCCGACATTGACTGGAAGAACCCGGAAATCCTGAAACGCTACATCACCGAGAACGGGAAAATCCTTCCCCGTCGTGCGACCGGCGTTCCTGCGCATTACCATCGCAAAATCACCAACGCCATCAAGCGTGCCCGTCAGGCGCTCTTGATGAAGTAAGGGCCGCAAGGCGAAACCTTTTAACAAACGACGCGCTGCCGAAAGCAGCGCGTCGTTTGTCTTTAGATTATCTCGACCGGCTCCAGCGGTTGCCGAGCACGGTCTCCGCGATGGCGAGGAGAAGCACGGCGAGCGCAATTGCGAGCCAGAGTTCCGTGCCAGTGCGCTCGTGCTGGAGTTGGGAGCGCAAATCCGTCGCCGGCGTCCAGCGAATCATCTGCACGAACTCCGCCAGCGTTGTCGCATCCGCACCGGGCATCTCGTGCAGGTCACTTTCCGCCGGGTCAGCATAGGCGGCGAAACGCAATTTCCCCTCGTCGCCGAAGCGCGCCTCGTAGGCGCCGCCGGTGAAAGTATCCGCGTATTCGATGAGCGGGATGTTGTTCTTCAATTCAATCGCCTTCCCGCGCGCGCCCTCCTTTTTCCCTCCGGGCTCGACGATAGCCACGTCCTTCCCCGCCATATCCGCTGCCACTGCGTAGGTGAACGGCGAACCCGTGCGCACATTCAATCGCTCCTCCTGCCGCGCGAGCAGATGCCCGAGCGTGCGATGCATGAGCGGGAGGAAAACCGGTCGCACCGGCAGGTCGCTCCATCCCGCATCCGCCGTGCTGCTGAATTGCACCACGCGACCAAAACCAAACGCGCGCTCCATCACAGCAGGCTCGCCATCCGCGTAACTGAGCACCACCGCAGGCGGCCCCACCTCGCCGGGC
>CAMBOD010000171.1 GCA_945868985.1 Prosthecobacter debontii
TGGCGCGCGCCATCGGCGGAGATGTCACTTTCAAGGTGCGCTTCGGTGAAAGTCTGCTGCCCATCGAGGCAGATCCTGCGATGATCGAGCAAGTCATCACCAATCTCGTGCTCAATGCACGCGACGCCATGCCGCGCGGCGGGACACTCACGGTCGCCATTGAGCGGGTTGAAATTTTCGACGACGCAGCGCAGCGCACCCCCGACGCCCGTCCTGGCACAGCCGTATGTCTCAGCGTTACGGATACTGGCATGGGCATTGCCGCCGAACATCTGCCGCACTTGTTCGAGCCATTTTTCACCACAAAAAAGGGCGGCGAAGGAACCGGCCTCGGTCTCTCCGTCGTCCATGGTATCATCAAGCAGCATCACGGTTGGATCGAAGTCGAGAGTGTCGTTGGAAAAGGCACCGCATTCCGCGTATTTTTCCCTCCCGCGGACAAACAGCCTGAGCTTGATTTATCGCGCCGTGCGGCTGTAGCTGCTGTGCCTGATGCGTCGGCCAGGCGCAAGACCGTTCTCATCGTCGAAGACGAGGAAATGGTTCGCAAACTTGCCAGCACCATTCTTCAGCGAGCCGGCTTCGAAGTCCTTGAAGCCAAGGACGGGCCTCATGCCTTGGAAGTCTGGACTGGGCGTAAGGACGATGTGGACCTTCTACTCACCGATATGATCATGCCCAACGGCATCACCGGAGGAGAGCTTGCCCACCTGCTCCTCCACGAACGTCCGAGCCTGCCCGTGATCTACGCCAGCGGATATAGCATGGAGCTGACAGCGCCCGACTTCCTCGAAACGGACAGGCAGGCATTTCTGCAAAAACCTTATCGGAGCGAGCAACTCGTCGCCACAGTTCAGCGTTGCATCAGCTAAACCAACGCTCGCCATAGCGATGCCCAAACCCACGGAGTTCATTTCCCATCTGCTGGATATACTTGCTCCACTCGGTGATGTGAGTGTGCGCTCCATGTTTGGTGGCTGGGGATTTTACCTTCGCGGAAAGATGTTCGCGCTCGTCGCAAGTGACACTTTTTACGTGAAAGTGGATGACCTCATTCGAGATGGGTTCGTTGAGCAAAGGCTCATTCCATTTTCCTACGAAAGCAGGAACGGGCGACGCGAAGTCATGTCCTACTACACAGTGCCAACGGATGCGATGGACTCATCAGCGTTGCTCTGCGAATGGGCGGACAAGGGCATCGCGGCAGCAGCACGTGCGGCTGAGAAAACACAGCGCGTCAAGCGTCCATCAGTCCGCGCATATAAGCCGCCGGGGAGTAGTTCTCGATGAGCACGTGAGTCCGACCTTCGCGATGGAGACGCACTTGCGGGACTTGAATATCCGGCGTTTTCGTAGGTGAAAAGAGGATGTCGTCATGCGTTGCGTTTTTACGACTGGCAAAAAGATCGGGCGTGAGTCGGCCGCCGAGATGATCGCTGCGGCCCGTCGCTACGTGCATTGTGCCGAGGATTTTCTCGTCCTGAATATCACGCCCACTCACGGGCAACTGTTGCGTGCCGAAACCGAGTTCACCGAGTTCGCCAGTTACTGGATCGCTCGTGAGTTTTGCGTTGTGTTCCTCGATGGTCTCAGCGTTTCCGCGCAGTAGGGTTGCTTTGTAGATGCGGCCACCGGTGACGTGCTGGAGCGCAAAACTGCCATCCTCATAGCGCATCGGGAACTGCCCCTCCGCGCCCGTAGGCACAAAGTAAATTTCGCCGGCGGGCAGATTCGCCACGTCTGGGCCACCTCGGCAAAGACCATGAGATTTCTGCGCCTCCTGCGCACCGAGATCGAGATGCAGCGTATATTTCTGCCCGTCGAAAATGTAATCAATCTCCGCCCAGTCTGCGCGCGTCATGCCGATGCGCAGTTTCTCCGCATCGCGGCTCACGTCGTCGTAATCAACCGCAAGCCCGCTCGCCAAAATAATCTGATTCATCCCGTGCATGGTCGCTCCACGAAAACCGTATTTTTTTGCAAACGCCGTGAGCGGCGCAGTCGCGGAGTAGGTGGAGATGCAGAGGATGATGTCGTAGTTCGTATAAATGTCGCGAGACAGGCTCAGCTTACGGCCGTCTGGCGCGAAGGCTTCGTCGGGAAGATCCAGATTGCTGCCGCCGGTGATCTCGTAGGCGAAAAACTCGCCGCCACGTAGCCCCAGCTCAGCAAGCACGCCGCCGCGCAACCCCTGGTAAAACACATCATGTGCATTGCGCTGCACGCTGAGGTCGGGATTATGGAGAAAGCGGAACCCCTCTACTTCACACGGATCGTCGAGATCGATGAGAATACACACTCGTTCGCCGCCCTTTGGCGCGAACACGGTTCGCAGCAGGCGCGCGAGGCTGAACGGTGGAAATTTACGGTCGGTAAAGTTGGCTGGCTGAGTCATTGTCGTGTGGATGGTAGTAAGACGCGCAGGATTGGCGAGTGCCGAGCATATACTTACGCGGCACTATGCTGATCAAACGATTCACAAAACCATTCAGATGCAAAATGGTGCTGACTTCCGCCTTGCCACGATCGGAGTCGCCGCTAATTTCGCGCCCTCTTTTAACCAAAACACACCATGAGCAACACCTCTCCTAAACTTCATAATGCAATGTGGCCCGGTCTCGTCGGCAAAGGAACCGGCGAAGGACAAGAGCCTCCAATCAGTCTTGAGCACATGCTCGATCTCACCGCTGCGGCGAATGTGAACGGCCAGAAATTCGATGGCATTGATTACTTCCTTTTCCTCCCTCACACGAATCCCGAGGCCAGCGATTCCGAGTTGTTGAAAATCGCGGACCTCATCGCCAGCAACGGTTTCAACGTGGGTTCGCTCGTCGCGCCCGTTTGGCCCGGCACCATCGGCGATTCCTCGATGGGCGACGCGGCACAGCGCGAAAAATTCCTAAGCGCGGTGAAGATGGCCTGCCGCATCGCGGGCATTTTCAACAAGCACGGCGTTCGCAAGTATGGCTGCATCCGCATTGATTCCGCCGAGTTCGGCGTGAACAAGTGGCGCGAGAATCCAACGGCGAACACCGCACAGATTGCCGAGACTTTCCGCGAAGCAGGCAAGATCGCAGAGGCACACGGCGAACGTCTCGCCGCAGAAGGCGAGATTTGCTGGGCGGGCATGCATTCGTGGAAGGATATGCTGGATCTGCTCGAAGCGGTCGGGATGCCGAAGACCGTTGGTTTCCAGGCGGACCTCGCGCACACCTACCTCTATCTCCTCGGCTACAACGCGCCCGAGCACGCGCTCGTGAAGGAAGGTTACAGCGACGCGGAATTCTACGCCGCTTACGAGAAGATGACCGACAAACTACGCCCGTGGACGATTGATTTCCACGTCGCGCAAAACGACGGTGAAGTCCATGGCGCGGGCGACCACGACAAGACCGGCAAGCACTGCCCCGCCGATGATCCAAACGGCAAACTCGATATCGTGAAGTGCGCAGGCTACTGGCTGAAAGACGCCGCCGCCCGTGGAATCCAACACATCTGCTGGGATGGCTGCATGTTCCCGAATGCGAAGCTCGAACAAGCACAGACGTGGAATGCGATCCTCGACGTGATGATCAAAGTCCGCGCCGCGCACGGCTGGTAGCAGCATCGCGCAAAGGCGCAAAGAACCCGCATTACGCAGAGTGTCTTTAAGTTGAACGCATCAACTTTGAGGCACCGCGCCTTTATGCGAGGAAATTGAAACCTCTCACTATTTCCCGATCACCGTCGGGCGGCAGAAGCGCTCGTCTGTCTGTAAATGGTCGAGCGTGTAGTGCAGGCCGCGACTTTCGTGACGGAGCAGCGCGCTGTCCACGATGAGCGACGCCACGGCGACAAGATTGCGCAGTTCGAGCAAGTCGGTCGTGACTTTGAAGTCCCAGTAAAATTCCTGAATTTCGGCGGCCAGATTGCGCAGGCGCGTCGCGGCGCGCTGTAGGCGTTTATCCGTGCGGACTATGCCCACGTAGTCCCACATCAGGCGGCGGATTTCGTCCCAGTTGTGGTAAATCACCACCAACTCATCCACGTCAGTCGCTTCGCCGCTTTTCCACTCGGGCAACTCCGGCACCGCGTCGGCGGGCGGCTGCCATGCGGTGAGCGCGAGCGCGGCTCGATGAGCGAGCACCACGGCTTCGAGCAGTGAGTTACTCGCCAGACGATTCGCGCCGTGCAGGCCGGTGCACGCCACTTCGCCGATGGCGAAAAGTCCCGACACCGTGCTTGCACCGTCCGCATCTGTGGCGACACCGCCGCATTGATAGTGCGCCGCCGGGACGACCGGGATGGGCTGTCGCGTGATGTCGAGGCCTAGCCCGAGACACCGCTCATAGATCGTCGGGAAATGCGAGCGCACGAACTCCGCGGGCTTGTGCGAAATATCCACGAACACACACGGCGCGCCCGTGC
Source organism: Prosthecobacter debontii (assembly GCA_945868985.1). Lineage (GTDB taxonomy): Bacteria > Verrucomicrobiota > Verrucomicrobiia > Chthoniobacterales > Chthoniobacteraceae > SXWH01. The sequence continues at coordinate 4,408 of CAMBOD010000171.1, forward strand.
GCTTCATCTCCGCATCAATCGCACGCGCCACGATGTCGCGCGGGGCCAGCGCACCGCGCTTGTCGTATTTGTGCATGAAGTCCCGCCCGTCCTTGTCCACGAGCCGACCGCCCTCGCCGCGCACCGCTTCGCTGATGAGGAAAGTGCGCGCCTCGGGGTGAAAAAGACACGTCGGGTGAAACTGGATGAACTCCATGTTTGCGATTTGCGCCCCCGCGCGCCACGCCATCGCCACGCCGTCGCCCGTCGCGATGTTTGGGTTCGTCGTGTAGAGATACACCTTTCCGCAGCCACCCGTCGCGAGCACCAGCTTGTCGGAGCGCACCGTCAGCACATCGCCCGTCGCCTCGTGCAAAACATACACGCCCACGCAGCGGTCAGGCCCTGCGTGACCGAGCTTGCGCAGCGTCAGCAAATCCACCGCCATGTGATTTTCCAGCAAAGTGATTTGCGGCTCGCGCGAAACCGCATCCAGCAGCGCCCGCTCGATTTCGCGCCCCGTCGCATCGCGCGCGTGCAGGATGCGCCGTGCGCTGTGACCGCCCTCGCGCGTGAGATCCGGCGCACCGTTCGCCTGCTGGTCAAACTGCACACCAATCTCCATCAACTCTCGGATGCGCTCCGGCCCGTCGCGCACGATGCCGCGCACCACCGCCTCATCGCAAAGCCCCGCGCCCGCATCCAGCGTATCGCGCACATGCGCCTCAAACGAATCCGCCTCATCCGTCACCGCCGCAATCCCGCCCTGCGCCCACGCCGTATTCGTCTCCGCCTTCGCCTTCTTCGTAATGATGGCCACGCTCCCCGAGTGCGCCGCCTTCAGCGCAAAGCTCAGCCCCGCGATCCCGCTGCCGATGATGACGTAGTCGAATTGAAGCATCCCGCTGTGTGCCCACTCCCCCGCAGAAAGACAAGAATCCGTCGGGAAAAGACGCAACGTGTGCGAGCATCCCCCCTCATCATATACATACTGCATATGTGACTACCGTCTGGAAAAGGATATGGGCATCCTTTCGCGCTGCCGGTTTCTTCTTAATTGTTAACGGCACTTTAGGCATCTTCCTTCACTCTTCTTGGGTGTAAAAACTTTTAAGGCAACAGGCTCATTCTTGTTTTCAGGATTAAGCGGTTGACCCCCCGTTCACTTTCCCGTAACAGCCCCGCCTCACTTTCCAACTACATGGGCAAGCAATACAACAAAGTCGAAAACCGTCGTCGCCGTATGGCATATCTGGAGCGCAAAAAGGCCAAGGCCAAAGCCGGCACCGCTACCTCCAAGCCAAAGGCCAAAAAGCCTGCTGCCAAGAAAAAGGCGGACGCCTAGTCTCTTAGCCGCACATGCGGCCCCGCCTGCGCTACCTGCTTGTTGATGCGCATAGTGTGATCTTTGCGTGCCCGGAACTCCTTGCGTTGCACCGTCGCAACATGGAGGCCGCGCGCGAACAACTCATCCAACGCCTCACCGCGTATCAGGATGCCACGGGCGTTCACGTGGTCGTCGTCTTCGATGGAAAAGGCGCACGGCATTCGCAGGAAAAAATCCCAGGCGGCGTTCAGGTTTTTTATTCCGGGTCAAATGGAACCGC
>CAMBOD010000172.1 GCA_945868985.1 Prosthecobacter debontii
GTGGATTTTTCCCCGGTCCGTTTTTGGAAGAGAATGGGCAAGTCATTGATATTCCAACGATCGATGACAAGGGCGTAGGTGGCGGTGGCGAAGGCCGAGAACCATTTACACGCGAAGATTGGGTGAAAGCAACCTACGAGCGCCAGCTCCGCGACTACATACCGGGGCGCAGCGAGATCGTCCTTCAGCAATTCAAGGATGCGCATCTTTACCCGGCGACTACTGCGCCTGAATTCAGCCAGTTTGGCGGAACTTTTCAGCCCGGCTTTGAACTCACAATTACGAATCCCAGTGGAGGCGGAGTTGTCTATTACACTTTAGATGGAAAAGACCCACGTCGTCTCGGCGGTGCCATCAACGCAGGCGCACGCCCCTACGCAGCGCCTCTATTGTTAGACCGGCGCACCACGGTGAAAGCGCGTGTGAAAAACGGGAATGATTGGAGCGCGCTTGTGTCTGCTGAGTTCGTGCCTGCGCAGGATCTGACTGGTCTGCGCATCACCGAGATTTTCTATCACCCGACAGGCTTGGACGGTGCGAATGACGATCAGGAATTTCTTGAACTGAAGAATACCGGCACGACGCCGCTGAATCTCGGCGGTTATCATTTCACCTCGGGCATCGTTTACACATTCCCGGACAACACGGTCCTCGCTCCCGGCGCGTTCTGGGTGCTGGCGCGCAACGCAGCAGCCTTGGGCGCACCTTCAAATGGGATCTTCGACGGCAAGCTCTCAGATAGCGGCGAAACGCTCACGCTTGCCACACGCGAGGGTGGTAAAGTGCTGAGCGTAACCTACGGCGATAGCGCACCGTGGCCCATCACACCTGATGGTCTCGGCTTTTCTTTGGTCCCCGCCAACGACGGCGACAATGATGATCCGACGAGCTGGCGTGCGAGCGCGCACACCGGCGGCTCGCCCGGAGCTGACGATCCAGATCCACAGATTCCGCAAAACATTGTGAATGAAGTCCTCGCAAGTGCGGAAGCCGCTTCAAATGCAGTGGAATTCATCTGCCCCGGCTCGCCTATAGGGTGGTGGTTGAGCGACGACCCGAAGCAGCCCAAAAAGTTCCGCATCGAGTCGGTTGGTGTTATTGTTGTCGAACCAACTGTTGCTATCTCTCCTCCCGTTCAGATCGTCCATTATTTCATACCGCAAACGAGCTTAGCCTCTGCATTCACGCTGAAGCGCACGGGAGGATCCATCTGGCTATTTTCTGCCGACAACGCGGGCGAACTCACCGGCTATGCGCACGGTTTCAAATATGGAGCAATGGACGCAGGTGTTTCAGTGGGGCGTCATTTCAACAGCGCGGGCGAGGAACAATTTGTCGCGCAGAGCACCAGCACCATCGGTGCACAGAACGCAGGTCCGAGGCAGGGTGAAGTTGTGATCAATGAGATCAATTATCAGCCCGGCAACGGAGGCGATGAGTTTGTGGAGTTGCGCAATACGACTACTTCAGTCGTCGCGATGGATGGATGGGAACTTGATGGATTGGCGTTCACTTTCCCATCCGGTGCGAGCATCGCAGCGGATGGAATCGCACTCGTCGTGTCGCTAGAGCCCGATGTGTTTCGAGCGAAGTATAACGTCGCGGCGGAGGTGCCCATCTTCGGCCCCGCGCCCGGCATTTTGCAAAATAGCGGTGAACGACTGACACTCGCGAAACCCGGTCCAGTGGACGGGTTGGGTGGTGTTTCACTCATCACAGTGGACAGCGTGCGCTACAATGACCGTTCGCCGTGGCCACCCGCTGCTGCTGGCAGTGGCCCTTCGCTCCAGCGAATGCCCAACGCGCTCTATGGCGATGACCCCGTCTCGTGGCTCGCCAACGGCCCGACGCCGGGATTGCCGACGGTGTTTAATTTTGCGCCGACCGTGAGCGTCACATCGCCCGCAAACGGCGCGTCTTTCACACAGCCAACCAATGTCACGCTCACCGCAGCTGCGGAGGACAGCGATGGCACGGTGCAAAGCGTGGAATTTTTTGCAGACGGGCAATCGCTCGGCACTGCGGCAGCGCCGGACTTCGCTCTTACCTGGAACGATGCCGCACTCGGACAGCACGAAATCACCGCTCGCGCGACCGACGACGCAGGCGCGGTGAGTGAATCGAATCCCGTCGTCATCACCGTGCAGCTCGCCCCGCCATCCACTGGAGCGGGTTTATTCGCAGAGTATTTCGACAACATCTATCTCGATGGCAGCCCTGTCGTCACGCAGGCGAATGGGCCGATTGATTTTGACTGGACCGATGTCGCTCCCGTGAGCGGATTACCTGTGAAAAACTACAGCGTGCGCTGGACGGGCCAGCTCCAGCCGCGTAGCTCCGGCGACTCAACTTTCTACGTGGAGGCAGCGGGTGGGGTGCGTCTGTGGATTGACGATCAGATCATCATAGACGCATGGGACAGCGAGCCTCAGACGCTCAATCAGCTTTACGGAAACGTAAATTTTGAAGCATGGCGCACCTACACGGTTCGCTTGGAATATCGCGATACCGGCGGCATCGCAGGCGTGCGCCTCTCGCTTTCTGGAAGCTCGGGAAATCCCGTTCTCATCACGGAAAATCAGCTCTTTCTTCCTGAGCAAAACCCGCTCGCGTTGGGCATCGTGACTGGCGCGCATTTGCCCGCGGCGCGACGGAGTGTTGCATATCGCTCGCAGTTTTCCGCCGCACGCGGGACTGTTCCATACAAGTGGAGTGGTGTAGTGCCAAAGGGGCTCACGCTTACGGAGGATGGTGTGCTAAGCGGAAAACCCACGCTCGTGGACGTAGCTACGAGCTTCCGTGTCCAAGTGACGGACGCAATTGGTGACACTGCGGAAAAGGTGTTTTTCATCGAAGTGCAGGAGGCTCCCGGAATCCGTCAGTTGCCAAAGCTGACCATCACGAATCCACAACCCGCCGCGCGACTGCCGGAGGGCACCGTGGAATTGCGTGGCAATGCGCAATACGCGTCGGGCATTAGCTCGGTGCGCTACTCGCTGAATGATGGCCCGTGGCGCCTCGCAATAGGGCGCGGAAGCTGGCATGTGTTGCTCGATGCGGCGCGCGGCGTAGTGCCCGGGCACAATATTGTGCGAGTCCGCGCATTTGCACGCGGCGGGGTGGCGTCTGCTGAAAGCAGACTGCATTTTTACTCCATTGTGTTTCGTCCGCTGACGGTCGAAATCGAAGGCGAAGGCACGGTCACTCCGGGCTTCATCGGCACAACCGCTCGCGAGGTTGGACGCGCATACACGATCGTTGCAAAGCCTGCACCGGGGTGGGTGCTCGTAGATTGGGTGGGCCAAGTTTACAGCAACCGCAGACGCGTGGATTTCACAATGAGCGATGGCGCTTATTTGCGCGCGCGCTTTATCCAGAATCCGCTGCCTCAGCGCGCTGGCACGTTCACGGCGCTCTTGAATGCAGAGCAGATCATCTGGATCGATCGCGAGAAGCCGGGCGGGGACATCATCATCCCTCCCTTTTTCCCAATCACTCACGAAACGCGGGGCATCGTTACACTCACCGTCACGCCTGCAGGGATGTTCACAGGCGTTCTTCGTGTCGCCAGCGAGCGCTATAGATTGAAAGGGCAATTCAATGTGGATGGTTATTACTCCACACTACTTGGCGGCGAGCCCAAGCCTGATCCCGGACCGGGGCCAAGGCCGAGGGATGTGATTAAGCCGGGCGGCGACGGGCGCTACTTGAGTCTCTATTACAACTACGGCGACAACGACCACATCGGGTGCTCCATCTCCTCGCCGTTTGATTTCAGGAGCATCACCGGCTTTGCGGAACGCTCCAGCTTTGGCTCGAAAAATCCGTGCCCATGGCGCGGTGCCTACACGGTGACACTTCCGCATGGCGAATTGCCCGCGCCGCAGGGCGACGGTTTTGCGACGCTGAATGTGGACGTGCGAGGGAAGGCGAAGCTTGTCGGCACGCTCGCGGATGGCACGGACTGGAGCAGCAGCGCGCTCTTCACCGACACCGGAATTCTGCCGTTGCATGTGCCGCTCTATAAAAAAACAGGATCACTTTCCGGCGCGCCCGGCTTTACCGCGCAGCGCGGTCTCCTCGGCAGCGGCGAGCTTTTCTGGAGTCGTCTGCAAACAAAAGACGGCGCGCCATTTTCCGGCGGCTTCACTGCGACGATGAATATTTCCGCTCCGCAATACACCGCTCCACAAGCTGGCGAGCCAGTCCTTCAACTCGGCAATGGCTGGATCTCGCTCGAAGCGGGCGGACTCACCGAGTCCCTGATCAAAAACGCGGCACTCGGAGCGGACAACAGCTTCACATTCACGCCGCCCGGCACGGATGCCGTCACGCTCTCGATCAATCCAGCGAACGGTGTCGTGCGCGGCAGCTTCATCCACCCAAATACACAGGAGTTAATGACGCTGCGCGGTGTCGTGGATCAGCGCTACAACACCGTGAACGGATTTTTCCTGAACGGAGACAATGCCGGCACGCTACTCATCACGCCGCTGAGGCGCTGAGTTGCGCTACGATTTGCCGGCCCGATAAGCACGCGCGAGCAGCGTGATGGGATGCACAATCTCCGTGTCATCGCCGCGTGCGCGCACGCCGGCTTCGAGTTGCACGCTGCAACCGGGGTTGCCGTTGGCGACGCACTTCGCGCCGGTCTTTGCGATGTTCGCCATTTTACGGTCGAGCAGTTTGGCGGACATTTCGGGCTGCGTGATATTGTAAACGCCCGCGCTGCCGCAGCACCATGAGGACTCTGGTAATTCGACGAGCTTCAGTCCGGGGATGAGCTTCAGCAACTCGCGCGGCTGCTTCGTGATTTTCTGCCCGTGGCAAAGATGGCAGCTCTCGTGGTAGGTCACCGTTTGCTCCGCGCCAGCGCCAGCGGGTTTCACCGGGCCGATGGCGGAAAGGAACTCGTGGATGTCCTTCACCTTCGCCGTCCAAATGCGCGCGCGCTCGGCGTAGCGCGGGTCGTCGTGAAGCAGATGATCGTAGTGCTTGAGGTGCGAGCCGCAGCCGCCTGCGTTGGTGATAATCGCATCCAGCTCCGCGAGCGACCCCGCGCTGCGTTCCATCGCGTCAATGTTTCGTCGGGCCATGTCGCGCGCGGTGTCCACCTCGCCGTTGTGACCGTGCAGCGAGCCGCAGCAGTGCTGCATTCGCGGCGTGATCACTTCGCAATGATTCGCGAGCAGCACATCCACCGTGTCGCGATTCACATGCGAGTAAGTGAGGTCCTGCACGCAGCCGGTCAGCATCCCCACGCGCCGTGTCGCGCCCTCCGGCGGTGTTTCGATTTCGCCGATGAGCGCGTCGGAAAAATCCTGCTGGATGCGCGGGGTGAGCGGCTCCAACTCTCGGAGATTCTTCGGCAGTAATCGCGTGAGGCCGAGCTTGCGCACGAGCGCCTCCATCCCGCTCGCTTGGTAAATGCGCAGCGCACGACCGATGGTTCGCAGCAGCCACGGGCGGGTGAAAATCCCGCGCAGCGTGAGGCTGCGAATCCAGTTCCGCTTTTCCGTGTTCAATACGCCGGCGCGCTCGATGTCTGCACGCGCCTCCTCAAACATCTGCGTGTAATCCACGCCCGCCGGGCAGGCCGTCTCGCACGCGAGGCAGCCAAGGCAGAAATACATTTCGTCGCCGAAGACCTCCGTCACATCGAGTCGCCCCTCGGCGACATTCTTCATCAACTGGATGCGCCCGCGCGGGCTGTGCCGTTCGAGCTTCGTTGCGTCGTAAGTCGGGCAGGTCGGCAGGCACAGGCCGCAGTGGATGCACTGTGCAAGGATTCCGAAATCGAGATCCTTCAAGTAAATCGGCTTTGCGCCGGGCGAGGGCGGCAGCGGTGCGTCAAATGTCGGCGGGTGCATTGCCACGCAGCGTGCGGAAAGAAACAGCCTCGGGGCAAGCACCATCAATCATTACACGCAAGAACCTAAATGTGAGAAACCACAATGTCCAAATT
>CAMBOD010000173.1 GCA_945868985.1 Prosthecobacter debontii
GAATGGTGAGCCCTTTCACCTGCACGGCACCGGCCCGTTTCATCATTGGCACCTCTTTCTTTTCCCAAGCGCCAAACGCTTTTTCGATCTTCGGCAGAATGTCAGCAGCCTTCACATCGCCGACGATGGCGAGGCTGGCGTTATTAGGCGCAAACCACGTCGTGTGATACGCCGCGACTTCATCGCGCGTAATCGCCTGCACGCTCTCCGGCGTGGTGATGTGCCCGTAGAAATGCCCGGCGAAAAGCACCTTCGTCATCAGTTTTCCGACTAGCGCCGACGGGTTTTTCTTCTGCGCCATGAGCGAGGAAAGCGTGCGCTTTTGCTCCTTGGCGAATTGCTCCGCCGGGAAAACAGGATGCATCACTGCGCCCGCGAAAAGCTCCAGTAGTGGGTCGGTGAATTTCACCAGTCCGCTCGTCGTCACCGCCATTGAGTCCGGCACCGCACTGGCTTCGAGCGTCGCGCCGAGCGAGTCCACCGCCTTCGCAAATGCCGCAGCGTCGAGCTTCGCCGTTCCGCGATTGAGCAGGCCAGCGACGAAGTCCGCCTTGCCCGCTTTGTCGCCATCATACGAATTGCCCGCTTTTACAACGAGGCGCAGCGTGATTGTCGGCTTGCGGTCGTCCTCGATCACGAAAACCTTCAAGCCGTTCGGCAGTTCCTTCGTGGTGAAATCGGGAAAAGCCGCCTCGGGCGCCGGGCCCGGCTCGGGTTTTTTCGTGCGATCCACTTGCGCGTGCAGTGCTGGTGCGAAAAGGACGAGTGAGAGAAATGGAAGTATGCGGCGCATGGCGAAAATAGATTGGAGATTCATGACTACTTTTTGACTGGCGGAATGACGGCGCGTTTGCGTTTGCGAAGGTCTTCTTCGCTCTGCCCCTTCCCGTCGGCTGCACTATCCTCATCATCAGCCGCCTTCGGATCCGGCGGCGGGTAATGGAGGATATAGACTTTGTCGGCTGCGAAATACTTCTTTGCCACGCGCTGAAGGTCGGCGCGCTTCACTGCGAGATAGCGATCCAGTTCCTTGTTTACCTCCGCCGTGCCGCCGTGGAAAAGATGCGCATTCGCGAGATTCTTGGCACGTGCGAGCATCGTGCCGTTCTCATTGGAAATTTCGTCCTCCTTTTGATTCAGCGCCTTCGCAAATTCCTCCTCGCTCACACCCTCGCTCTTCACTTTTTCCACCTCCTCAGTGATAAGCTTGTCGAGTTGCTCCAGCGTGACTCCGCGCTGCCCGGTGGCAAAAACACCGAGCACTCCCGCCTTTTCAAACAACATCGGAAAAGCCTCCGCATTCAGAGCGATCTGCTCTTTGTCCACGAGCCGACGATACAGCCGCGAACTGCGGCCGCTCGCCATCACGTTCGCAAGGAGGTCGAGCGCGTAGGAGTCGGGGTCATTCATCGTGCAGGCATGCCACGCGTGGAGCGAGGCAGGCAGCGGCGTTTTGTCCTCCTTCACGTCGAGAATCTGCGGACCCTTGGGTGGCGTCACTTTCACCACTGGGCGCGGCGGCGGTGCGCCCTTCGCAATTCCGCCGAAGTAATCCGCAACCAGCTTCTTCGTTTCCTCGATGTTGATGTCACCCGCGATGGCGAGCGTCGCGTTGTTTGGCAGATAGTATTGTTTCCAAAACTCGCGAAACTCTTCGATCTTCGCTTGGTCAATATATTGCACCGAGCCGATGGGCGTCCACGAATACGGAGTGTCCTTGAACACAAGCCCGCACAGCTTTTCATAAAGTGAACCGTAAGGCTGGTTGTCGTAGCGCATCCGGCGTTCCTCCTTCACCACCTTGCGCTGCGTCTCCACGCCAGTTTCATCAATGCGGTTGTGCATCATCCGCTCGCTCTCGATCCACAGCGCGAGCTTCAGTTGATTCGATGGCAGACTGAAATAATAATCCGTCCGATCAAAAGACGTGCTCGCGTTCAAAATACCGCCAGCACCAGAGATCAATTTGTCTATCTTCGCGCGCGGAATGTTCTCACTGCCCTCAAACATCAGGTGCTCGAAAAAATGCGCGAACCCCGTGCGGTCGCTGCGCTCGTCCTTGCTGCCCACGTGGTAAAGCACGTAGGTCGCGACCACCGGCGCGGCGTGATTTTCATGCAGGATTACATGCAGGCCGTTCGGTAGATCGTATTCGATGAAAGCGAGCGGCTTCAGCGTGGACTTCACAGCCGCGGTCTTGGCGGGCGTTGCTTCGGTTTTCTTTTTCTGCGCAACCGCGGCCAAAGGCAGCGAGAGCACACAAGCGAGGACAATGGTTCGGAACATGGCGGCGGATGAGACACGCGAGGGGCACTAATGTTCAAGCACCATCACCAGCGACGCATGGGAGCGTGGCCAGAAACGGTTGTGCCCGTCAAGATTCAGCAAAAAGAGTGGGTCATAGAGGAGAGGAGAGATTGTTGATGGTTGTGGGCTATGGGGGAACTAGGCGGCTAGTTGGAGGGAGGGTTTGAGGAGGTCGCGGAGGGGTTGCATGTCGAGATAGACTGGGCCGTCGAGCCATTCTTCGTGTTGTTCGCTGGCGAGTGCGCGGATGAGGCGAAGGCAGCTCTGGTCCTTAGGGAAGATGCGGACGACGTGGGTGCGGCGTTTGATTTCCTGGTTGAGGCGTTCGAGGAGGTTGGTGCTTTTGATGTGTTTGTGGTGTTCGCGAGGCTGGCGGTAGAAGGTCCAGGTTTGCTCGATGTTTTCCTCGACCCAAGCGCAGAGCTTGGCGTGTTTGGGAGACCAGTGGTCGAGCCAGCGGCGGAGGTGCTGGCGTGCTTCTGCGGCATCGCGACAGTCGTAGAGCCAGCGCAGTTCGGTGAGGCAATCGTCGTTGGCTTTGCGCGGGAGATGGTCGAGCGCGTTGCGCAAAAAGTGGACGTAGCAGCGCTGCCAAGCGGCTTCCGGGAGGACTTCGGCGATGGCGCGTTTGAGGCCGGGATGGTCATCGGTAATGGCGAGGCGCACCCCGCTCAGACCGCGCTGCTTGAGGCCGAGGACGAACTCGCGCCAACTCGTGGTGCTTTCGCGACCGGCCAGTTCCACGCCGAGGATGCGGCGGCGGCCCTCCCAATCAATGCCGATGGCCACGAGCACGGCGCGCGAGCGGATGACGCCGTCCTCGCGCACCTTCTCGTAACGGGCATCGAGGATGAGATAAGGGTATTCGCCTTCGAGCCGCTGACTGGCGAACTTTTCCAGTTCATCATCCATCGTCTTGTTCAGCTCGCTGATGGTGCTCGCACTGAACTCGTGTCCGCAAAGCTCCTCGCTGATGGCCTTGATTTTGCGGGTGGAAACGCCCTGCACATACATCTCCACCAGCGCTGAAACCAACGCCTTTTGCCGTCGCTACGCTCCTCCCTACGGGCTGCCTACGGCAGGCTATCTCGCTTCGCTCGGTTCGCTGCGTTGATAGCGGCTGAAAATCTCCGTGCTGAAACGTCCCTGCCGGTCCTGCGGCACGCGCAGTTCCAGCGTGCCCACGCGGGTGATGAGCTTGCGCGGATAATGCCCGCTGCGATAGCCCAGACGGCCCTCGCTGCGTTCGCTCTTGGTCGCCCCAAGCGCGTCATTCATCTCGGCTTCTAAAAACTCCTGCACGGTCATCTGCACGATGCCTCGAATGAGATCATCGTCCTGACCAATTAATGCTTTGAGTTCGTTCACGGTCTTCTTATCGTTTTTACGGGTCATGGTTGTTTTTGGGTTTGGGTTGCTTGCTTGCTCCCTTCCCTACCATGACCCACTTTCTTTTTGCTGAACTATCGGGACGTTACCCTCACTGACGCTATCGCAAAATTCGGGATAAAATCAAAGCTTCCTTAACAAGAACAAAGGAGCGGGTAGTCATTTCACTGGGAAACACTACAGCCAGCTTTTGAAAATGGCGTTATTTCAGTTGCGGCGTGCCAGGCTCCATCGCGGCGGTGTGTGCTGCTAGGGCGGACTGGATTTTTTCGAGCGCATCCGGGTGCGACGCTGCGACGTCGAATTGCTCCGATGGGTCGCTCGGGAGATGAAAGAGCAGCGGCGGGTTGTGGCTGTCGGGCTTTGGCTGTCCGTAGCCGGTCTGTGTCCAGAAATGCGCCTTCCACGGGCCGAGTCGGCAAGCCATGAGCATATCGCCGCGATAGTAAAAGAACGGTCGTTCCGGCAACGCCTTTCCCTCGAATAGCAACGGCGAAATATCCACGCCGTCCATCGGGCGATCCTTCGGCATTTCTGCTCCGGCGAGCGCGAGCGATGTGGTGAAAAGGTCCATCGCGTTCGCCATTTCGCTGGTCACGCCCGGCTTGATGCGCCCCGGCCACCACACGATTCCCGGCACGCGCATCCCGCCTTCCCAAGTGCTCCCCTTCCCTTCGCGCAAAAGCCCAGCGCTGCCACCCTGTCCATTGCCGCCCATTGCTTTGTTCAGCAGCCAAGGTCCGTTGTCGCTGGTGAATATGACCAGTGTCTTTTCTGCCAGCCGTTCCTCGCGCAACGCTGCAAGCAGCCGGCCCACATTCGCATCGAGTTCCTCGACGACGTCGCCATACAAACCGCGTGTGCTCTTTCCGCGAAATTCTGCTGAAGCAAACAACGGCACGTGCGGCATCGTGTGGGCGAGGTAGATGAAGAAAGGCTCCGACTTGTGCGCCCGTGCGAAGGCAATCGCTTCGTCGGTGTAGCGCTGCGTGAGCGTGGATTGCACTGCCGGTCGTTCGATGATTTTGCCATTGCGCATCAGCGGCACGTTCCAGCCGTCCTGCGGCGGATTCGGCGAACCCGCCGGCACTTTGCTGCGCCCATCCATGTCATTCGAGTAAGGCAGGCCGAACGTTTCATCGAACCCCTGCTCATTGGGGCGCGAGCCTTCGTGGATGCCAAGGTGCCATTTGCCGATGTGTGCAGTCGCATAGCCGCGCCTCTTAAGCGCCTCCGCCATCGTCACCTCTCCCGCAGGCAAGCCGCCTTTCGAGTTTGGAAAAAGCACACGTCCTCCGCCTGTGCTCATCCCGCTCCGAATCGCATACCGTCCCGTCAGCATCGCCGCGCGACTCGGCGTGCAAACTTCCGCAGGCGAATAAAAGTCCGTGAACCTCAATCCTTCCGCCGCCATACGATCCAAATGCGGCGTGCGAATGCTCGGATGCCCGTAGCACCCGAGGTCCCCATACCCGAGGTCGTCCGCGAGCACGATGATGATGTTCGGTTTCGCCGCAGGCTCCGCCGCGACCAACGCGAACGGGATGCTGGACAGTGCGAGCAAAAGGCTGACGATGATTTTCATGAGGCTCTACCGCGAAGCTTGAGACTTCGCCATTCACCGCCCAATCAGGCCGACAGAAACCTTAGCTCGCAGAAGAAGCAGAAGCTTGCTTGCGGCGGAGTTCGCGGAGGTAGCGATAGCCGACGAGCCTTTGATTTTGCTCGTCCCATAGCCTGTAGCCGAAAGCTTTCAAGCTGCTGCGGAGCGTGACGGGTTTGACGCTATGGAAAAGTGGGTGGGACTTGTGGCAGCTTTCGAGGTTGTAGTTCGGGATGCGCGGGCTGAGATGGTGAATGTGATGGAAGCCGATGTTACCGGAAAACCACTGGAGGATTTTCGGGAGTTTGTAGAACGAACTGCCCTGCAAAGCAGCAGCGGTGTAGTCCCACTCGTCGCGACGCTGCCAGTAGGTGTCTTCAAATTGATGCTGCACGTAAAAGAGCCAGACACCTGCGGAACCGGCGACGGTCATCACGGTGAGTTGAATGAGGATGTATTGTTTAAAACCGAAAATCCAACTCAGCGAAGCGACCAAAGCGAAAATAGCGAGGTTCATCCAATAGCAGGAGCGGCGGTCGCGCTTGCTAGCTTTGGCGGTAGGGAAGCGGTGCATCACTATGAATAGGAAGAGTGGCGCGATGATGAAAAGGATGAAGGGGTTGCGGGAAAGCTGATAGGCGAAGCGCTTCC
>CAMBOD010000174.1 GCA_945868985.1 Prosthecobacter debontii
CTTGTCCTTCGCCACGTCAGGGTGATGCTGCCGCGCCAGTTTACGGAAGGCTTTGCGGATGTCGTCCTGCGTCGCCGTCTTCGCGACACCGAGAGTTGCGTAGTAGTCCTTGAATTGCACGGGGCGGATGAAAGCGAAAGCGCGCCGCGCATCAACACCGCAAACGCATTACGCAATCGAGCGATCCTGCGGATAAGAGATTGCTGAGGCGCGGGGTTGGTGGAAAAAGAGCGCTGCACCATTTTATGACCATGACCGAAATTCCGAAACTCATCTCCGCCGAAGGCTGGCACGTCCTCCATCTTTTTTACAAAGTCGAACACGGCCAGTGGGCGATGCTCGACTCCGAGGACAAGATGGTCGCGCGCACGAAACTCAGCGACCTCATCCAGGAAATCCGCGCCACGGAAGGTGCGCAGATTCTCACTTTCTCGATGGTAAGTCCAAAGGCCGACATCGGTTTCATGCTGCTCTGCGCCGACCTCCAACTCGCCAACGCGCTGGAGAAACGCCTCACGCTTTCACTGGGGCCGGACGTGCTCATGCCGGCGTATAGTTTTTACTCGATGACCGAGCGCAGTGAATACACCTCGACCGAGGAGGAATATGTCGCAGAGCTGAAAGGCAAGGGACTCACCGAAGGCACACCCGATTTCGACAAGGCGCTCGGCGAATGGCGCACGCGCATGGACCACTACCTCAAGCACCGGCTCTATCCCGTGCTCCCGCCTTGGGAGGCGATGTGCTTTTACCCGATGAGCAAACGTCGCGGCACCGACAACCAAAACTGGTATGGTCTCACGCATGAGCAGCGCAAGGAACTCATGGGCGGACACGCACGCGTTGGTCGCAAGTGGGCGGGGAAAATCCTCCAACTCGTCACCGGTTGCACCGGCCTCGATGATTGGGAATGGGGCGTGACGCTGCTCGCGCACGATCCGATGGACCTCAAGGGCATAGTGTATGAAATGCGCTTCGACGAAGTGACGCACCGCTTCGGTGAATTCGGCGAGTTCTACGTCGGCCTCCAGTTGCCGATGGATGAAATTTTCCGCCGCCTCATGCTGTGAACGAAAAACGCACCAGGCTCCGCGAAATCCTCGCCGCAAATGCGCCGCTCGTCGTCGCCTATAGTGGCGGCGTGGACAGCACGCTTCTCCTCGCGGAAGCCCACGCTGTCCTCGGCGACCGCGTGCTCGGAGTCATCGCCGACAGCCCCAGCCTCCCGCGCGCCGCGCTCGAAGAAGCACTCGCCGCCGCACGCACCTTTGGCGCGCAGGTGGAAGTCGTAAAAACCCTCGAACTCGACAATCCCGACTACGCCGCGAACCCGCCGAACCGCTGCTATTTTTGCAAAGCCGAACTCTTCCAGCGCCTCGACGCGCTCGCAAAGGCGCGCGGCTTCCACGCCATCGCCTACGGCGAAAATGCCGACGACCTCGCGCACGAACGCCCCGGTCGCAACGCAGCCGACCGCTTTCACATCCTCGCCCCGCTGCGCGACGCCGCGCTCACGAAAGCGGAAATCCGCGCCCTCTCCCGCAAACTCAATCTCCCCACAGCCGACGCCCCCGCGCAGCCGTGCCTCAGTTCGCGCATCCCGTGGGGCACGCCTGTCACGCCCGACGCCCTCGCCATGATCGAACTCGGTGAAAGCGCCCTGCGCGCCCTCGGCTTCCGCGTCTTCCGCGTCCGCCACATCGTAGAAAACGGCCGTCCTCCCCGCGCCCGCGTCCTGATCGCCCCCGCCGAAATGCCCCGCCTTACCGAGACGCAACACCACATCGAACGCGAAATCCTCGCCGCCGGCTACAGCGCCATGGAAATTGACCCCGAAGGCTATCGCGGCCCGTCGGCTTAGCTTTTCACCTCCAGCACCTGCCGGAGAAAGCCTTTGCCAGATACTACGCTCACGTAGTATTCCGTCCGCATGAGCAATGTTCCGCATCTTCCCGTGCTCCGGCTTGGGCGCAGCTATGAGAGCCTCGACAAGCTGGAGATCAAAGACCACCGCACCGGCGAGGTGAAGGCGGTCGTTTCGACGATTAACGCCGGAATTTTGCGCAAGGATTTCAAGCGGCTCGGCGAGGCACGCGCGGCGTTGCGGAAATTTTCCGTCGCTGATCTCATCGCGCTCTCGGCGAAAGCGGGGGAGTTTTTTCTCAATGGCACGCTGCCGCTCGGCGACCGCGGGCACACGCAGTCGGCGGACGAATACGTGGCGACTCTCAGTGCCACGAGCGGGCTACCCCACGTGATGGTGCGGCGCAACATGACGAAAATTCACCACGCGCTTACGCATCTGGGCGAAGTGCTGAATGGTCTCTCGCGCGGACTGGATATGCGCATCCTCGACACGGGATTGGGCGAGCAATTCGGGACGAAGCTCGCGTTTTTCCCCACGTGCCAGGCGCTCGGGCTGGTGATGCCGAGCAATTCGCCGGCGGTGAATTCGCTGTGGCTCCCGGCCATCGCGCTGAAGACGCCCGTGGTGATCAAGCCGGGGCGCGAGGAGCCGTGGACACCGTTTCGTTTGATTCAGGCATTCATCGCGGCGGGTGTGCCGAGTGAGGCATTTGGTTTTTACCCAACGGATCACGAGGGCGCGGGCGAGATTTTGAAGTCGTGCGGACGCGCGCTCATCTTCGGCGACAAGGCGACGACGGAGCAGTATGCGAACAACCCCGCGATCCAAGTCCACGGGCCGGGCTGGAGCAAAATCCTCATCGGCGACGACCAGATCGAAAACTGGCGCGACTACCTCGACGTGATCGCCGCAAGCATCGCCGACAACGGCGGACGCTCGTGCATCAACGCCAGCGCCATCGTGGTGCCGAAATATGCCGCCGAAATCGCGGACGCGCTCGCACAGCGGCTCGGCCCGATTTTACCGACGCGAAATGACGACCCGAATGCGCGGCTGAGCGGCTTTGCGAATCCGAAGATGGCGGACTTCATAGATGCGAGCATCGAGGAAGGACTGAAGACGCCCGGTGCGACCGACGCGACGGCGAAGTATCGCGGAGGCCCGCGCAGGGCGGAGCACGAAGGTGGCATATACCTGCGCCCGACGATTGTGCATTGCGAGTCGTTCGCGCATCCGCTGGCGAACAAGGAATTCCTGTGTCCCTACGCAAGCGTGGTGCAGTGCCCGCAATCGGAGATGCTCCGCCAAATCGGCTATTCGCTCGCAGTGTCCGCGATCACGAAGGATGCGGCATTCATCGAGTCGCTCATGGCTTTCCCGGAAATCGAACGACTGAACATCGGCCCCGTCTCCACGATGGCAATCTCGTGGGATCAGCCGCACGAGGGAAACATGTTCGAGTTTCTGTGGAAGCGCCGCTCCATCGAGCGCGCGTGGTGACGCGGCTTACGCCTTCGCTTTGATATTCACCCACACGTGAACGTGCGGTGAGCCCCGGAAATACCAGACCATGTTCGGCCCTTCGAGCTGCCACACGTCCCACACGCCGTCCTTGCCAATGTCGCCTGCTTTGAAAAACGCCATGTGGAGATTTTCGAAGCCATCAGCCTCGATGTATTTCATCGCCTCGTCGGCATCCTGTTTGCGGAAAGGCGCGAGCAAATCGCGTAGCACGGCGCGCACTCCGGCCTGCTGATCCTTCGTCATGTCGGCGACAGCGAGACCTTCGAGTCCTTGCTTCTTTCCGCTGAGCGTCACGGTTTCGTTGGAGTCTTCCTCGCGGCCCCGGTCGAGGAGGGCTTTCTCGCGCTGCTTGCCATCGAGCATTTGGAAAACCTCGTTGGCGCGCTTCGCCTGATACCAATAGACATTGCCCTCGTGATCAGCGCCTTCGCTGAATCCCTTCGCCGCGTGTCCGTAAAAAATCGGCCCGCCAAAAGCCGCGCCTTCCACGCTGTCGCCATCGCAACGCCGCGTGCAGTGCCGCCCCGTGAGGACGAACTGAAATTTCCCGCTGCCCGGCTGCCCGAAGAGCGCAACACTCGATGAGCCGAAACCCGCCCTGCCGCTGTCATGCGCGACCTGCGCCATCACTTTCTCCGCATACTCGGGCGAGTGGAGGCCCTTGAAAATATCGCCGATGAGCGCCTGTTGATCCTTGTCGAAAAATCCGGCCACCGTCTGATCCACAATCTGCCAGTTGTTGTCCACGAGCGTGCGGCGGCGGTCGTTGAAGGGAAAACAAATCGCCTTCACCTGCTCTTCACCGAGCGACTTGTAGAGCTGCTGCACGAGCGTCTCGCTGCTCGCCTTTTCCGCAGCCCGCGCCCACGGCGCAAGAGCCGCGCCAGCAGCAGCAGCCAGCGTGGTTTTCAAAAAGCCTCGCCGCTCCAGCATGGGCAGCGGTTCGCGGACAACGATGATGCGCGGTGTTTCACAATCAGGACACAGATTCGGACGAGGTGTGGTGTTCATAGCGCGTCAGTCTTTCACTCTCCGGCTCGCGCGCAAGGACGAAGGCGTGCATTCGTCACTCGTCATCCGGCATTCGTCATTGCTAGCGTGCGCTCGCACATGGCGGATTTCACACTCACTTTCCTCGGCACAGGCACTTCGCAAGGCGTGCCGATGCTCACTTGCGACTGTCCCGTTTGCACTTCCTCAGACCCGCGCGACAAGCGCACGCGCTCGTCGCTTTACATCGAGACACCCGAGTGCGCGTTCGTCGTGGATACCGGGCCGGACTTTCGCCTACAGGCGCTGCGCGAACGTATCCGTCGCGTGGACGCGGTGGTGCTCACGCATCCGCACACGGATCACATCATGGGGTTCGACGATGTGAGGGCGTTTTGCCACGGCGGACGCGAGATGCCGGTGTATGGCTCGGAGGAAACCATCAACGTGCTCAAGCGCGTGTTCGCTTTTGCGTTTGATGGAAAGAATCGTTTTCCCGGCTACATCAACCCCGTGGCGCACGAAGTAAGCGCGCCCTTTCAACTGGGCGAAACGGAACTCGTGCCACTGCCTGTGCCGCACGGTCGCGTGGCGACGTTCGGGTTTTTGTTTATCCGTGGAGGAGAAAAATTGGTGGCTTATTTCAGCGACTGCAAATCTCTCTCGGTCGAGGTGCGCGCGCAGATCGCGGGAGTGCGTGTGCTCATCCTCGACGCGCTCCGCCACCGCGAACATCCCACGCACATGAACGTGACCGAGGCGCTCGAAGTCGCCGCCGATGTGAAGGCGCACGAGACGTGGTTCACGCATCTCTGCCACGACCTCGCGCACGCGGAGTTGGAGCCGACGCTTCCCACCGGCGTGCGAATCGCCTACGACGGTCTGAAGTTGGATCTATGAAAACCCGCGCCCTCGCACTCCTCATCGCATTCTCCGCCGCCCACGCGCAGGAACCGGAGCGACTCCCAGCCGCCACTCCCAATCCACGAACCGCCGAGGAACTCGCTGCGCAAACCGTCGTGGTCTTTAATCAAAATGACCTCGACTCGACTGCGCTCACCGGATTTTACGCGGAAAAACGCGGCATCCCGAACAAAAATCTCGTCGGTCTCGACTGCACGAAGCTCGAAGAAATCACACGCGACACCTACGACCGCACCATCGCCGAGCCGCTGCGAAAAGTATTCGCTGAACGTGGATGGTGGAAGCTTCTCAAAGAACCCGGCGATGCGGGCAAAGTGGAAAAGACGAATATCCGTTTCGTCGTGCTCATGCGTGGCGTTCCGCTGAAAATTTCCAGCACCCGTGCCTATCAGGGCGACGAGACTGGCGGCGCACCCGCTGAGGTTTTTGGACGGAACGAAGCGGCGGTGGACTCCGAACTTTCCATCCTCGGGCTGTGGTCTCGCCGTATTTCCGGCGTGCTGGTGAATCCCTATTTCCGCGAAGGCAAAAACATCGCGGAGACCGAGCTCACCAGCCAGCTCCTCGTCTGCCGCCTCGATGC
>CAMBOD010000175.1 GCA_945868985.1 Prosthecobacter debontii
GGAAGGTGGGGAGAAAGGTGATCGAGACTTGGATCACCTGCCCCAAGTCCGTGAAGTTAAATTGAAAATCCTGCACATTTTGAGCGATAACCTCGCTCTTGTTTGCGCTGGAACGCATGATGTTCGATCCGTCTTTATAATAGCGAATAGCCGTTGCATTTGCTGCAGAGCCATACACCGCATAGCCGTCGGCAATGGTGGGCATCCGCGGGTTTCCGTTCGCATCATAGTAGTCGGGGATAGTGAGTGACAGTTGTCCATTTGCTGCGGAGACAGTGAGCGCCCGGCGCAAATCCAGAGACATGTAGTCGAGCACGCGGACTTGCTCTGTCTGAGTGCGAACATACTGCATGCTCGCATTGAAATTCCGCTGTAGAGCAATCGATCCTGTCAGCAGCACTGCGACGATAATCACCACGACCGCCATGCTGACCATGAGTTCATTGAGAGTGAATGCGTTTGTTGGGCGTTTGCGCATGGCTCTAGTTCTTTCCATTCGACTTCCCAACGTTTCCCCGCCCGTTGCCGTTACCGGTGGTAGTAGTTGTTGTCGTGGTGGTGGTCGTGCCGCTGCTGGTGTTGGAAGGTGTGGTTCCGCTTGCTACTGCGCCGAAGGCCGGGAGGGTCATACGGTTGACACCACCATTTGAAACAATGGCGACGGACTGGCGTTTACGCACCCGCCCATCTTGGCTCGTCCATGAAACTTCGAGCAGCACCTTCGCTGTGCGCTGGCTGAATAAACCGTCGCCATTGCCTAGCATGACCACGGCGCCGTTTCCGGAACGGTTCACAATGAGTGGATTGCAAGCCTTCTCATCTGGATAGGCAGTCACCTTGAGTTGTTCAGTAAGATTGCTGATCGGCGCTGCAGAGAGAGGCCCGGCGGCAAAAAAAGTGGTTTTTACATACTGTGCATCGGTCAACTGCTTCCAAGTCGCGATTCGCATCTGTTCGATACGTTCCTGCAAACAGAGGTTTGACGAAATGACTTCGTGAGTGGAGCGAACGGTGCGCAATTGTTGGGAGTTCATAGAAATGAACCCAGCGAAACCAAAACCAACCACAGCGACGCTGATCAAAGACTCCACCAACGTAGTGGCCCTGCGCCGCACATTTTTGATGAAGTCGAATCGAATCATGCCTCACTTGGAGCTAGTTTGATGCTAGCCGCAGAGAAATTATTAAAAAATATAAACACCGCGCGCTATGGCGATAGCTGCGCTCCCCTACCGACACGTGTTATCGTAAATCACAGAAACACAATGGTATCTGCATTTATACGAGATAAGTATATTGACTGGAATTGTTACATTATCTCGACCATATCATGTCTGATAATGACGTTCCTTACGCTCGCACTGTCTCCACGCGCACGGTGGCGTTGTAGTCGGGCACGCCGCCGCCTGCATCCACGACTCCGCGGCGGATGATGGTGTTTCCTTCGGGCCACATGACTTGGAGATTGCCCGATGCGATGTCGGCGAGAAAGACGCGGCCTTCGTAGCGGCCCAGTTCGTTCACGAGCACGATGGGATCATTATTATTTACGCCGAGCTTAGTCGCGTCTTCCTGTGACATGAACACAGCGTCGCGATCCGCGCCGGTGAGCGGGTCGGTCTCGGCGTAGATGAGCGTGTTGAATTGCTTGCCGCGCCGCGTGCTCACGTGGAAGCAGCCCTCCGCGTGGCCAGCAGGAACTTCCGGCGCGCTCAGGTGCGCCTTGTGGTCGCCCGTCTCGAAAACCCCGCCTGCGCAAAGGTGCGCACCGCCGTATTGGAAGGAGTCGCCGATTTTTTTCAAATGCTGCACACCATCGTAGAATGGCACGATGCGGGCGATTTCTTCGCGCATGGCCTGTCCTGTCTCGCAGCCGAAAAGATACGCGCGATCCGGGAAGGTCGCGGTGGCGATTTGACGGAGGATTTTCCACTCCGCGCGGCATTCGCCGACCTGGCGGGTGAGTTCCGGAGAAAACATCACGCGCCGTTCCGTGCTTGTCTCGGTGCCTCCGTCGTCCTGCTCGTAGCGCGTCTTCGCGGGCAATAAGAGCACTTCCTCGCGGGCTTCGATGAACATTTGATCCGTGAGGATGATGTCCTGATGCACGCGCAGCGGGACATTCTCCATCGCACGCGCCACGTAGTCCGGCTCGGGCAGCGTGCGGAGGAAATTACCGCCGAGATTGTAAAAGACATCCAGTTCGCCGCGACCGCACGCGTCCACCATGTCCACCGCCGTCATGCCCGGCCACGATGGAACGTCGAAGCCATACTCGTGCGAAAGCCACGCAGCGTTTTCGGCGTTCACGGATTTCACGCCGGGGAATGCGGTGCAATATGCGCCCATCTCCGCGCCGCCCTGCACGGAGGAGTGGCCGCGAATCGGCATCACGCCGCATTTGTCGCGTCCTACCCAGCCGCGTGTGAGCGCGAGATTCAGAATCATCTGCACACCGTCCGCGCCGTGTGGATGTTGCGTGATGCCCATGCTCCACACAAAGATGCCCGTCTTCGCTGCGTGCATCATTTTTGCAAATTCCTCCATGCTCGCACGCGGCAGCCCCGCGCGTTGTTCGAGCATCGGCCAGTCGAGCGATTCGACTTTCGCGCGCACCGCGTCCCAGCCAGTGCAGCGTTCGCGGAGAAAAGCTTCGTCCATCCAGCCATTCGCGCACGCCACTTTCAGCACGCCGTAGATGAAAGCGATGTCGCCGCCCTGTGCGACGGGGAACCAGTAGTCGGCGATGTCCGTGCCGAAGAGCGCGCTGCTCACCGTGCTTGGCACCCAGTAGCGTTTCATGCCTGGCTCGAGCAGCGGATTTACGAGCACGACTTTCGTGCCGAGCAGTTTCGCTTCGTGGAGGTATTTCGTGGAGACGGGCTGGTCGTTCGCCGGGTTGCTGCCGAAAAATACGAGCAGGTCCGTGCCATACCAGTCCTTGTAGCTGCAAGTGCTCGCGCCCACGCCGAGCGTCTTCTTCATCGCCGCGCCGGAAGGGCTGTGGCAAAGGCGAGCGGCGTTATCAATGTGGTTCGTCCCGAGGAAGCGCGCCGCCTTTTGCGCCATATAGTAAATCTCGTTCGTCACCCCACGCGACGTGACAAAAAACGCCACGCGCTTCGGATCGGCCACACGGATGCGACGCGCGACGCGCTCAATTGCGTCGTCCCACGAAATGCGCCGGAAGCCCTTCGCCCCGCGTTCGCGCACCATCGGAAACGCCAGCCGGCCCAGCTCGCGCAGCTCGTCGTTGCGCTTGTTTTTCAAAAGAGACACGTCTTCGAGCAGGCGATGATCGAGCGCGGGCGCGGTGTTCAGCCGGAGCAGATTCAGCCGCGTCATGCAAAGGTGCGGGCCTTTAATCGTCCAGTCGTGCAGCCCCGCAACTCCGAGCGCGCAGCCATCGCAAACGCCCTTCGTGATCACCTTGTAGGCGTAGGGGAGATTGTCGCGATTTTTCCAAATGATCCCGAGCATATCCCGGAAATGCTTGGGCTTGATCTCGCCAAGACCGAAAGGGATCAGGCGGCGGAGAAAACTGGTCTTTGCAACAGCAGGCATCCTTTCCATGTAGTAAGCCACACGCGCTGCCGCAAGCACGGCGCTTGTCAGTAGCGGAGGATTTTAGCAAACACGTTCACCATGTCTGATCGCTCACTTCTTTCCAACAAGCCACTCGACCCGCGCGACCGCCTCATCTTCGCACTCGACGTGCCCACGCTCGCCGACGCCCGCGCGTGGGTGGATCGCCTCGGCGACTCCGTGACCTTTTACAAACTCGGCCTCGAATTTTGCATGGGCGGCCAATACTTCGAGTTGCTCGAAGAGCTGAAGGCACGAGGCAAAAAAGTTTTCGCCGACCTCAAGTTTTACGACGTGCCCGCGACTGTTCGTGGAGCCGTGGCGAACCTCGCCCGCAGCGGCGCGTATTGCTGCACGCTCCACGGCGTCAGCTCCATCTACGCGGGAGCCGTGCCCGTGCGCGGCGCGATGAAACTGCTCGCCGTCACTGTCCTCACGAGCCTCGACGCGGGCGATCTCGCAGAGCTTGGCTGGAGCGGTAGCGTCGCCGACCTCGTCTCCATGCGCGCCCGCCGCGCCATCGAGTCGGGCATTGATGGCCTCATCTGCTCCGGCCAGGAAGCCGCGCGTCTTCGCCGCGAACTCGGTCACGGCCCGCTCATCATCACTCCCGGCATCCGCGCTGCAAACGAACGCGGCGGCGACGATCAAAAACGCACGATGACCGTGGAGGAAGCATTCCTAGCCGGAGCCGATCACATCGTCGTAGGCCGCCCCATCCGCAACGCCTCCGACCCCCGCGCCGCCGCCGAGGCAATGCAGTCCGATATCGCAGAAATATTCCGCGCCCGCTGAAATCGGCGGGAGTCCCATCCCGTGTGTAAAGGGACTTATTTAAAAGCCACGACACCGAGTGGCGGGAGCGTGAACTTTAACCTCGACTGCCTTTCATGCTATCTGCCCCCTCGGGAACCGCTGATTTATCCGCAGAAAACAACGTCTCCTGATGTAATCAGCGGTTTTTTATGGAAACGCTGATTTATTCCCGCGAAACACGCGAAAGGTCGCGAAAGGTGAACAGAGTTCAGGACATATCTCTCACAGAATATCCAATTTTGTGAGCCGGGGGGGCTAGTTCAGTGAACCGGTTGGCTGGTTCGGTGGGGTGGACGGCTGATGGGGTCGGATAGACCGGAGATTATGTTTTGCAGGCGGGGATGGCGCTCTTCGATAGCACGAGGCAGTTCGAGGCTGTCTGCGAAAATTACGGGACTTGTTTGAACGCAACAACGGCGAGGGGCGGGAGGGTGATGGTGAGGGAGTGGCTGCGGTTCATCCACGGCACGGGTTCGGCGTGTCCGCCGCCGAAATTGCCGATGTTGCTGCCGCCGTAGGCTTCGCTGTCGGTGTTCAGCACTTCGCGCCAGAGCCCGCCGCCGGGGACGCCGAGGCGGTAGCCGTGCCGGACGCAGGGCGTGGCGTTGATGACAAACACTATCGAGGTGCCGTGGCGGGCGCGGCGGAGGAATGCGAGGACGCTGTTGTCGGCGTCGTGCAGGTCAATCCACTCGAAGCCTTCCCATGTGTCGTCCATGTCGAAAAGCGAGGGCTCGTTTTTGTAGAGTTGATTGAGGTCGCGGACGAGGCGCTGCACGCCGGAGTGGGGGCCGTATTCCAAAAGATGCCAGTCAATGGAGCGGTCGTGGTTCCATTCATCCCGCTGCGCAATTTCGCCGCCCATGAAGAGGAGTTTTTTCCCGGGATGCGCCCACATCCACGCGTAGAGCAGGCGCAGGTTGGCGAACTGCTGCCACTCGTCGCCGGGCATTTTGTTGATGAGGGATCCTTTGCCGTGGACGACTTCATCGTGGCTGAGCACGAGGATGAAGTGCTCGTGAAATGCATACACGAGTGAAAAGGTGGCCTGCCCGTGGTGGAAGCGGCGATAGACGGGATCGAGCGCCATGTAGTTGAGCGTGTCGTGCATCCAGCCCATGTTCCATTTGAAGCCGAAGCCGAGGCCGCCGAGGAAAGTCGGGCGCGAGACGCCGGGCCATGCGGTGCTTTCCTCCGCGATGGTCATCGCGCCGGGGTGGCGTTCGTAGCAGACTTCGTTGCAGCGTTTGAGGAAATGGATGGCGTCGAGATTTTCGCGCCCGCCAAATGCGTTCGGCACCCACTCGCCGTGTTCGCGCGAGTAGTCGAGGTAGAGCATGGAGGCGACGGCATCCACGCGCAGGCCGTCCACGTGATACTCGGCGAGCCAGAAGAGTGCGTTGGCGATGAGGAAGTTTCGGACTTCGTTGCGCCCGTAGTTGAAAATGAGCGTGCCCCAATCCTGATGCTCGCCCTGTCGCG
>CAMBOD010000176.1 GCA_945868985.1 Prosthecobacter debontii
GTGCCGGGCTTGGGTATTGGCCAACCACTGCCAGCGGCAGGCGGTGAATCACATTGGGCTGTGGAGTATCAGCGACAACACCTGTTTGCAGATGCGCTATCCTTTGCTGAGCGCGGCATTGAGCAGGAAAGCAAGAACCCAGACCTTTACTATTACCTAGGCGAAGCGCGCCATTTTATCGCGGCATTTGAAGAAACGCCTGTGAAGCGAATCCTTGGTCATGCCGCTGCTGCCGAAGCTTACACTCAGGGACTTGCGTTATTTCCACACGATGTCCGTTTGCAGTTAAAACTTGGCCGCGCATATAACAATCTTGGTCTTTACGACAAAGCGGGGGAGGTTTTGATGGAAGCGATTCGCTTTGATCCGAACTTCGGAAATACCTACGCCAATTTTGGTTATCACTTGTGGTTGCAACGAAAAATCTATCGTGCGGAAGCCTACTATCGGAAGGCGCTTTCGCTTGATGGTTACAATGATCTCGCGAGAGAAGGATTGAATGACGTTCAGCGTATCCGGGTGCTTGCGAAAGACAGTCAATATGTCGAAATCAATGGCGATCCACTCGAAGGGATGGACGCTGAGGAAGTTACTCCGGCGGATGAGCATCTCGGTGTGCGCGGTGTGAAAGCGGATGAGTGACGCTGGTGCTGCTCGTGTTCCTCGATTCCACCGTGTGTTGCGTGGTTTCACTGTCGCATACGCAGTCATACTTACTGTTTTGCTCATAGCCATGGAATGGCGGGCCGAGTCGTGGCTTCCGCTGGCACTGCTCAGTTTTGCACCGCCGGTCCTCTTTGCTTTGCCTCTTGCTATTCTCATTCCATTCACCATGGGCGCTAAGCAATGGCGTTTGTGTGGTGTTCAGGCGGCCTGCCTGGGGTTGCTCGGATTTGTTTTCATGACGTGCCGCTTTCACAAGCCGAAGACCACTGCGGCGCTCACCCTCATCACACACAACGTGGGGCAGGGAAATCGCGCTGCTTTTGCGGATTCTTTTCCCGCAGAAAAACCGGACGCCGTGCTGCTGCAGGACGTTGCCCGTGCCGACTATCGCGAAACGGAATATCGTCGTCGCTATCCGTCTTATCGCAATCGCGGCGTGGCTCAGTTTATCCTCCTCACGCCCCATGAAATCGAGAGTGTAGGGCCTGTGAACGAGCCATTGTGGCGCGGCAAGCCCGTCGCTGCCCGCTTCGTCATCAAAGTCGGAGAGCGCTCGGTCGCGATTTACAGCGTCCATCTTCCCACACCTCGCAAAGCACTGACTCACGTTTTCAGCCCTCGCGTTGCTCTCGAAATGCTCTGGCTTTCGAAAGCTCCCACCGATGGTTTTTCCAGCTACCGCGAATGGCTTGATGCACGTATCGCGCTTGCTCGCAAACTGGCTGGTGTTTTTGAAAAAGAGCCGCTGCCTTTCGTTGTCGGCGGTGATTTTAATATGCCCGACCACGGCATCGTCTATCATACCTTCGCCAATCGGCTAACAGATGCATTTGCTGCCAGCGGGCGCGGATGGGGGATGACGTTTCCTGGAACGCGCGACGGACGCATCCCGACGCTGCTTGGACGGTGGCTGCGGCTTGATTATTGGTTTGCCGGGCGCGGCTGGAAGCCTGTGGACTGCCGTGTTGGAAATGACACCTTTTCCCAACACAGTGCCGTGCTGGCCCGATTTGACCCCGTGCAATGAAAAATAAACTCCGCAACCTAACTAGATGGCTCATCGTTTTTGCAATCGCGTTTGATGCCGCCTTTCTCCTGCAAAAATTGGGCGGCACCTACGATAGCGAATTCGGCGCGCATCCCGACGAAGCTGCGCACTACGTCACGGGTCTTTTTGTGCGGGATGCGATTAAGACACTGCCTTCGTGCGCTACGCAGCGTTCTGCCGCTCCGCTGAAAACATTCGGCCCCTCGGCTCCCGGTGGTTTCTACGAACATTATCCGAAGGTCGCGCTCGGCGTCTGGCCTCCGTTCTTCTATCTCGTGCAGAGTGCATGGACGCTGCCGTTCGGCGAATCGCGAATGAGTGTGCTGTTGCTCATGGCTTCGCTGGCGGCGGGTGTGGCCACAATGATTTACGGTGCGCTGCGTCGCGAATTCGGAATCCTGCCCGCCGCTGCCGCTGCACTGCTCTGGCTCTGTGGCCCGCTCGCTCGCGAATACTACAGCATGATCATGGCCGAGACACTCGGCACACTCACCATGCTCGGTGCCACATTGTTTTGGGGACGTTTCCTCGACGACGGACGCAAGCGCGACGCCGTGCTTTTTGCGCTCCTCGCATCCGCTGCGATCATGACGAAAGGCAGCGGCCTCGCCCTCGTGCTCATGTGCACATTTTCGCTGCTCCTCGTGCGGCGCTGGAAATTACTCACCAAACCTGCGCTCTGGATCGCCGTGGTGATGGTCGTTGTGCTCGCCGGTCCGTGGACATGGTTCTTTCGGAAGGAAGGAACGCGCGTTGGAGGATGGGAGGATAACAGCGGAGGGATCTCGTGGTCATTCACCTCGCAGGCTGTGCCCTATTATTTTCAGAAAATGAGTATCGCCATCGGGATTGCAGTCGCTGTGTTCGCACTAATTGGGATCGTTACCCGCGCACGCAGCAATGGCAGGTGGGCGGCCGTCAGTTCGCTGGTGATCGGTATCCTCACGTTTCAGAGCCTGATCCCGGTGGGCTACGAAGCACGGCACATTCTCCCCGCCACAGCTGCGCTCGTATTGCTCGCTGTCGCCGGAATTTTCACCATCGCACGCCTCCGTGCGCTGCGTGTCGAGGGTGCCGAGCAGCAAAAGCGCGAGTATCTTTGGCTCGTCCTTCTTCTATTACTCACGTTACCTTTCGCGTTCATGCATCGTGAGCAAAAGGGCTATTCAGGTTTCCGTCCTATAGCCTCGGAACTGCTGAAAACCGCACAGCCCGGTTCTCGCATCCTCGTCTCGTCGGATGCGCGAGGGGAGGGGATGTTCATTTCGGAAATTGCCATGCGCGACAAACGCCCGAACCTCTTCGTCGAGCGTGCCAGCAAGTCGCTTGTGGATCCAAAGGGGCGCACTTGGGACGGTAAAAATCTCCGCGAGAAATACAGTGATGACGAACAACTCCTCGCATTTTTCACTGGTGGAAAAATTGAATACATCGTCCTCGACGACGCGCTCCCCGAAGAAAAGCGTGCCGGCTATCATGATCAACTACGTCGCGTGATTAACGATAACACCGGCACCTTCATCGCCGTTGCCGAGACACCCATCATCCGCGAAAACGAGCCGCTCATAAAGCCTCTACGCCTTTACCGCGTCGTTCGGAAGCAGTGAGCCGTGCTTGCCAGAAGGCTACCTCTCAACAACATTTCGCGCTACCATGCCTGCACCCACCTTCTCCAAGCTCTCCATCCTCATGGCCGCCTACAATGAGGAGGAAAGCCTGCGCCATTGCATCGCCGCCGTGCTCGCCGCGCCTTTGCCGGGTGGGCTGAAGCGGGAAATCGTCATCGTCAACGACGGCAGCAAGGATTCGACATGGGAAGTGATGCAAGCGCTCGCTGCAGAGCATGCAGATACGATCCGCATTTTCTCCCAACCAAAAAACATGGGCAAAGGCGCAGCCATCCGCCGCGCCATCTCGGAGATGACAGGCGACCTCGCGATTTTTCAAGACGCCGATCTCGAATACGATCCGAACGAATACCCCAAAATGCTCGCGCCCATCCTCGATGGTCGTGCTGAGGTTGTTTTCGGCAGTCGCTTCGCAGGCGCTGAGCGGAAGGTGCTGCTCTTTTGGCACACGCAGGTGAACAAGCTCCTCACTTTCCTCAGCAACATGCTGAACGACACAAACTGGACTGACATGGAGACGTGCTACAAGGCGTTTACCGCCGCTGCGCTGAAATCCATACCGTTGTTTTCCAATCGCTTTGGCATCGAGCCTGAGATCACCGCGAAGGTCGCGCGCAATCGCTTCCGCATGTTTGAGGTGCCGATCAACTACAACGGACGCGGCTACGACGAAGGCAAAAAGATCAACTGGAAGGACGGGGTCGCCGCGCTGTGGTTCATTTTCAAATACCGCTTCAGTTCCAAATACAGCGATCCAGGAAAAGTCACGCTCGACGCCATCGAGCAGGCACAGAAATTCAACCGATGGATGTATGATCGCGTGAAGCCATTCCTCGGTAAGCGCGTCGCGGAACTTGGCTGCGGGCGCGGCAACATGAGTAACTTCTTCCGCCGTCATGATACGGTGATGCTCACCGACTATCGCGACGACTACCTTGATCCACTGCGCGCCAAGTGGGGGCAGAAAAAAAACCTCTCCTTCGCAAAGCTCGATATGACGCAGCGCGACGACTACGCGGTGCTCACGAAGTATGCGCCTGACAGTATCGTTTTCCTCAACGTTCTCGAACACATCGAAGATGACCGCGCGGTTCTGAAAAATCTCTTTGATCACGTTCCGGCCGGCTGCCGACTCGTCGTCCTCGTCCCATTCGGCATGAAGCTTTACAGCGACT
Source organism: Prosthecobacter debontii (assembly GCA_945868985.1). GTDB lineage: Bacteria > Verrucomicrobiota > Verrucomicrobiia > Chthoniobacterales > Chthoniobacteraceae > SXWH01. The sequence goes on from CAMBOD010000176.1 coordinate 4,518, forward strand.
TCGACAAAGAGCTGGGTCATTTCCGCCGCTACGAAAAAGGCGAACTCGAATCCAAAATGAAGGAAGCGGGCTTCGAGGTGGAGACGCAGTTTTATTTCAACAAAGCTGGAAAGGTCGCTTGGTATCTCGTCAACACCCTCGGCAAGCAGCGCAAGATCACAGCGGCGAAAATGCGTATCTACAACCTCCTCACACCGCTCTTCCGTCTTTGGGATAAAATCATGCCCGGCACCGGTCTCTCCACCGTCGCCGTCTGCCGCAAGCCGTGATGCGGCTCCTGTGGCTCAAGTCCGGCCCGCTCCACCCGCTCGATACCGGCGGAAAACTGCGCACCTACAACATGCTTCGCGAACTTTCGCGCAGGCACGAGGTGACATTTCTAGCGTTGTGTCCGCCGGAGACGCCGCGCGAAATCCTGGAAAGCGCACGCGAATATTCCGCAAAACAAATCTGGGTGCCGTGGAGTGAAACCCAAAAGTTTTCCGCCGGATTTTTCACCGAGTTGATCGGTAACCTCTTTTCGCCACTGCCCTACGTCATTTCAAAATATCGCTCGCGCGAAATGACTACCCGCCTCGCTGAACTCGAAGGCAAGTGTGACGCCGTTGTTTGCGACTTTCTCACGCCTGCCGTGAACTGGCGGCCTTCACACGTTCCTTCGCTCCTGTTTCAGCACAACGTCGAGGCACGCATCTGGCAGCGCATAGCCGAGAACGAAACGCGCCCGCTGCACCGCTGGTTCTTTCGCAAGCAATGGCAGAAGCTTCGAAGCTTCGAGGCCGAGTCGTGTGCACGTTTCGATGGCGTGGTGACGGTGAGCGAAGAGGACGCAGAGGCGCACCGTCGTGAATACTCGCTCACCAATGTCCTCGGTGCCGTGCCCACTGGCGTGGACACCGAACATTTCCGTAACGACGCCCGCTCGCCGCGCCCACGTTCACTCGTTTTCCTCGGCAGCATGGATTGGATGGCGAATCAGGACAGCGTCCTGTGGTTTTCTGCGGAAATGTGGCCCGCGCTCCGTGCGCAATTTCCCGACCTCACCATCACCATCGTCGGACGCAACCCGCCCGCAAACATCCGCGCCCTCGCAGAGCAGCCCGGCTGGACAGTCACCGGCACCGTGCCGGACGTGCGCCCGCATCTGGCGGAAAGTGAAATCCTCATCGTCCCGCTGCGCATCGGTGGCGGCACACGCATCAAAATCTACGAAGGCATCGCAGCCGGCCTGCCGGTGGTGAGCACGAGCATCGGCGCCGAGGGCCTGCCGCTGCACGACGGCGAACATATCGTTCTCGCCGATACACCCGCCGCTTTTGTCGTGGCCATCTCCTCCCTTCTCCGTGATGACACTCGCCGCAACG
>CAMBOD010000177.1 GCA_945868985.1 Prosthecobacter debontii
CATGCACAGAAGCAGGAGCGGCATGTCCCAGCAACGCAAACGCAATGAGATGCCACAGCTCCAGCAGGAAGCGGTAAACGTAAACCACCTGTGCAACGATCAGCCCTAGGTAAAGCGGTGCCTGAAGCCAGCGGCTCAGGAAAATGAAACTCGCCAGTGTTTTTTTCGATTCAGGCATATGACCCATGGCCGCATCTTTTCCACACACGCGCCGCCTTTGTCCAGCGGCGACACGCAAATAGACATGGAGCTACAACAGTTCCTTAGTCGTCGCGCCCGACTTGGCTGCTTTTTGAAATTTCTTCCAGCGAAACGGCTCCACGAGCTGGCCCCAGAAACTTTTCGGCATCGCGTCCTTGATGCCGATTTCCGCAGGCGGGCGGCGCTTCGTATCATCGTAGTAAGTGCCGAAAATCAGATCCCAGATCATGAGATTCTCGCCGTAGTTTTTGTTCCCCTCGCGCAAGTCCATCGAGTGATGCCAGCGATGCAGCGCAGGCGTGTTGAAGATGTAACTCAGCACTCCGAATTTCATGCGGATGTTACAGTGCGTCAGGAAACCGATGTAGGCCGTAATCGCCCCGAACCACAGCACAACGTCCTTCGGTGTCCCAGCCAGCGCGAGCAGCGGCGCGGAAAAGACGACGCTCTTCAGCGTGTCAACGATGTGGAAGCGACCGGTGTTGAAAAACCACAATTTCTTCGAGCTGTGATGCACCGCATGGAACCACCAAAGCGGCATCCATTCGTGCGCCACACGATGCGCCCAATAAAGACCAAACTCCGCCACGACAAGCGCGAGCAGCACTTGAAAAATCATCGGCCATTCATTCGGCCAGAATCCCGAACCGCTCTCCCCGCCCACCACAGTCGCCAGTCCCAGCCACGTCAGCGAAATAATGAGGAGTTGCACGAACGCCTTCGTGAACGCCGTGTGAGCCAGATCGGGGATTTCCTGCCCATCCGAGTGCAGCCAGCTCTTTTCATGCGGATACAGCTTCTCGATCACAAAAAGCAGCCCCGCGAGGCTGAAGTAAACGATGTTGAACGCGAGCGGTCCGTGCCCGAAGGCGATGCCGATGCCTGTCGGGATCAGCGCGCCGATCAAAAGCAGCGGCCACAGCGAGTAATCCAGCAAAGTCTGAAGGACGGATGTTTCATTCCGATCCGCCAAATCTCCCATCTGCATCGCGCTCTCCGACGACTTCGCCTCACTCACCATCTCATTTCCGTAGCCCCCTTTGTTCTCATCTTCCGTTGGTAAAGTTGTGTCCATTTTTCCTAAATGAATCAGATGCTGACAGCGGTTTGGTAGAACATTTCGCGCCTCCATTACATGAATCCCCGATTGGATGGATACTCGAAATTTTGTGTTCTCTGCGATTGAAGCGCCATCGCCCATCCCCCACCGTCCGCGCATGAAAATCGCAACCATTATCGCCCGCGTCCTCCTCGGACTGATGTTCGTCGTGTTCGGCTTGAACATCTTCCTGCACTTCATCCCCATGCCGCCGCAAGAGCCGTCGCTCGCCACCGACTTCAGCACAGCGCTCATGCTCAGTGGCTACATGTATGTCGTCGGTGCTCTGCAAGTCCTGGGCGGACTCATGGTCTTGGTCGGACGCTACGTTGCGCTCGGCCTCACGCTACTCGGACCGGTCATTGTCAATATCCTGCTCTTCCACATCTTCCTCGCACCCGCCGGCCTGCCAATGGCCGTAGTCGTCGGTGCCCTTGCGCTCTTCCTCCTCTACAGCTACCGCGCAAACTTCGCCGGTCTTGTAAAACGCTGTTCGGTTTTCAAAGGAGCGATTGCGCGCGGCAGTTAAAGCGCAGCATTTTCGCCTGAAAGTTCACTGCTTGTCGGCAGCCGAATAGAGAACACTCAGACATGTCAGGCCGGCTTCCGCCTTTTGCAGTTCAGAGATTGAAAGACGCTGCACATGCAGTCCCTTCGATTCCAGCAGCGCGGCAGTCAGCGGGGAGGATTCGGCGGCGAACACGGTTCCATTGACCGCAAGAGTATTGGCACCCCAAGGTTCCGCATCGGGCACCCGCAGGATTTCAAATTGTTGAAAAGGTGTGACGTCAATCCAGTCTTTGTTTGCGACCAGCAGACCTTCCCTAGGGGATGTCACGCCTGTTTTTAAATGGAGACAGCCGTTCACTTTCACGCCAACGACACGATAGCCGAAATGGGAAACGATTGTCTCCAACTGCCGGTTCCCCTCCCCGTTCGTGCGGCTGGATATGCCGACGAAAAGCGTCTTCCCGATTCGCAGCACATCGCCGCCCTCGATGGTAGCCGGAGGAGTGATTCTGTGGATCGCACGAATGCCAGCGATGTGCTCCGCAATTTTGTCGGCCTCGGGTTCGCGGCTTGCCGCACCCAACCGGCAAAGCACCGCAATCTCATCGAGCATGATCACCGGGTCTTCGACGAACGTCGAGTCGGGCAACTCCGGCTCCTCCGGCAAAACAGATACCGCGACTCCCACAGACTCCAGCGCTGCGACATACGCCGCATGCTGCTGCCCCGCCAATTCGAGATCGAATTTCTGCCGCGTCACATGCAGCAGTTCGCAACTCGCGAGCGAGCGGCTGATTTTCCTGACAATACCGTGTGTGATGCGCGAAGTGCTCATTCAGCGCCCGCCAAGTTGCACTCGGCCTTCGTCGAGGTCTATGAATTCAAACATCGTCTGCACCGCGCCCGGCGGAAGGCCGATTTCAGCAAGGCGCTCGGTGACGAATGACGTGCCTGCATCGCGCCAGCCGCGCTTGGTCATGAAAGCATTCCACACTTCGATCTCCTGCTCGTCCGGCTGCCGTCCATTGGCAAAAGCCCACGCAAGCAGTTCCTCATCACTCTTGTTGCCCTTGAGCATTTCCACTTCGAGCGCTGCGTAATCCACCTTGAGGAACTGACAGCATCGCCAGTCGAAACTCCCCTTCACCGCACCGCGCTTTGACTCCCAGTCGCCCGGCAATTTCCCCATCGCGGCGAGACGGATTTTATCCAGCATCCGCGCGAAATAAACGATGCCGCCGATTTGCTCGAACGGACTACGAAGTCCGGGGATGATGGTTGGATAATTTTTCACCATGCCGGAGAGAAACATCTGCAACCCGTCTCGGCAAGAATACCGAACAACGCGGCGCACACCTCAGCTTGGCCTTTTCAAACGGCACTGCTAGCCCTTTGCAAATGATCGCCGACACCCTTGCTCAAAGCTCACGTTACACCAGTCTCTCTCCCCGATTCGCCACAGCCTTCGAGTTCCTGAAAAAACTTCCGCCCGATGCAGCTCTGGGACGCCATGAAATTGACGGCGATGATTGTTTTGCACTCGTGCAGACCTACAACACCAAGTCGCCAGCACTCGCCAAGTTCGAGGCGCACCGCAAATACATTGATATCCAGTTCATCCAATCCGGCCGCGAAACGCTGTATTGGTCACCGCTTTCCACACTGACGGAAACGACCAAACCCTACGCTGACGAAAAGGACGTGGCGTTCTTTGCCGCTCCGGCGCGATTCACCGCTGTGAATCTTCAAGCAGGCGAGTTCGCGATCTTCTTTCCCGAAGATGCCCATGCTCCCGGCATCGAATTCGAGGCCTCAGCAGAGGTTCGGAAAGTGGTCATCAAAGTCAGCGTCCTCTAGGCCGAAGTAGCGGCTACGAAAGCGAAATGGATTCCTTCGCTTCCGCGCCTTCGAGTGTCGTCGCACGCTTCCGCAGTTGACCACAGGCGGCATCAATGTCCGGCCCGCGTGCCCGGCGCAGATGGGCCACGGTGCCGTGGGCGCGCAGTTCCGCGAGGAAAGCTTCCGTTTTCTCCATGCTACTCGGCGCGTAGGTGCGTCCGCGCAGGCTCAGGCCGGTGGGGTTGTAGCGCAGCAGATTCACGTGCATGACGCGACCCGCGAGCAACCGGGAAAGATCGCGCGCTTGCGCCAGCGAATCGTTCACACCCGCGAGCAGGCAATACTGGATGGTCGTGATGCGCCCGCTGCTCGCTTGATAACGATCCGCAGCGGCGAGCACCTCCGCCACATCGAAGCGCCTGCCCATTGGCAACAAGTCCGCGCGTGTCGCATCATCCGGCGCGTGCAGTGAAAGCGCGAGATGCACACCGAGTTCCGCCTCGCGGAGTTCCTCGATGCCCGGCACGATGCCCACGGTTGAAATCGTAATCTGCCGCCAGCCCAGCGCGCCCAATGCCGGATCGGCCATGCGCCGCACCGCCGAGATCACGTTCTTCAAATTCAGCATCGGCTCCCCCATCCCCATGAACACCACCGTGCGTAACGTGCGCCCCGCCGCCCGCGCCTCGCGCCGCAGCCGGATGAACTGCTCCACGATTTCGCCCGATGTGAGATTGCGCTCAAAGCCCGTCTGCGTCGTCGCGCAAAAATCGCATCCCATCGCGCAGCCCACCTGACTGGAGATACACCCCGCCGCCCTCGTCGGATGAAAGTCCGGCATCAGCACCGACTCCACCGTGCGCCCATCGCCGAGCCGCAGCAGCAGCTTCGCCGTCCCATCCTCCGACACCTGACGCCCCGCAAGGCTCGCCGCCTCCTTTGCAAAAGTTGCGCACAGCAACTCACGCAAGCCCTCCGGTAAACGTGCGCTATCCGGGATCCGTCCATCATTCCCAAAGTAAATTCCGCGCAAAACCCGCGCCGCATGGCCGCCATTAAACCCACGCGCCACCATCCAATCCGACAACTCCTCAGCGGAGAGGTCGGGCATTGCGCGTGATGCGATGGATGGCAAAGACATGAATTTCGCCCGCACTCATATGCGGCGCAGGTAGAAATGGACAGCGGAAGGTCGCACTTCGATTGCGTGTTGGTTCTACGCCATGATCTGTGAAATTGCACCGTTGCGTGTGTGCTGCTGTCAGTATAGCCGCAGGCATGGCAAACGACGAACAGCCAGCGCTTAAAAAGACTCTCGGTTTCTGGCAAATCGCTTTTTACGGCCTCGGTTCCATGCTCGGCGCTGGCATCTACGCGCTCATCGGACGCGCCGCCGAGTCGCTCGGGAACGCAGTGTGGCTCGCATTTATCGCTGCGATGGTTGCCGCGCTTTTGACAGGGCTCAGCTACGCATCAGTCGGCAGTCGTTATCCGCGCGCGGGCGGCGCAGCGTTTGTCACGCATCGCGCATTTAATAAAGAGTGGCTCAGCTACGTCGTCGGCATCGCGGTGATGATGAGCGGGCTCACCAGCATGGCGACAGGCTCACAGGCCATCGCGGAAAATTTGCAGCGCGCACTCGGCCTTTCGGTCGATGTGAAATGGCTCGCCATCGCATTTGTCGGGCTAGTCGGCTGCATCATCTATCGCGGCATTCGCGAGAGCATGTGGGCGAATATCATCTGCACGATCGTCGAGGCTTCGGGGCTGGTTTTCATCATCGTCGTGGGAATCCCGTATTGGGGCGGCGTGGACTATCTCGCGATGCCGCCGAGAGCCGAGGGCGCGTCGAATTTCACCGCACTGATCGTCCTGCAAGGCGCGGTGCTCACCTTCTTTTCCTTCATCGGATTCGAGGACATTTTGAACGTCGGAGAAGAAGTTAAAGATGCCCAGCGTAACCTCCCGCGCGGGCTCATCGCCGCGATGATTGCGGCGACGGTAATTTACATGGCCGTGGCGATCACAGCGGTGTCCGTCGTGCCGTGGGCGCAACTCGCGAAAAGCCCCACGCCGCTCATGGATGTCGCGCACACCGCCGCTCCGTGGTTCTACGGGATCGACACGGTTTTCGCCATCATCACCATCTTCGCCATCGGCAACACCGCGTTGCTGAACTACCTCATGGGCTCGCGCCTGCTCTACGGGATGAGCC
>CAMBOD010000178.1 GCA_945868985.1 Prosthecobacter debontii
ATGCGGCGTGTAGTAGGGCGAACCTGCGGTCGTGTTTAGGATTTTCACGCCGAGTTGGGCGCACAACTCGACGAATTGGAATGTCTCCGTGAGATCGATCTGCGTCGGATCATTTTGGTTCACACCGAAGCCATAGCGATACGGCAGAGCGTGCGCGTGCTCCTCGGGAATACCGGGGCCAAGCTTGCCGGGCACGGACAGCGCGGGGTCCGGACGATGCGGCACTTTGTCAAACATGCTCAGCCGCACTCCGAACTCGATCGGTTTCCCGCTCGCACGGATGCCTGAAACGATGTCGCGCAAAATGCGCGTGCGGTTTTCGAAGCTGCCCCCGAATTTTCCAGGCCGCGTGTGCGCGCTGAGGAATTCATGCAGCAGGTAGCCGTGGCAGTGTTTGATGTCCACGAAGTCCGCGCCGACGTCCCACGCGATTTGCGCAGCGCGGATGTAATCCTCGATGAGCCGCTCGATTTCGTCATCGGTAAAAACCTGCGCATCGCTCGTGACCTTGAACTTCGCATCGAGAATCGGATGCCGAAACGCCACCCGCGGCTCGTAGATCGTTTTGCCATTCGGTTTGCAGAAGCGCCCCGAGTGAGTGAGCTGAAAACCCACCACTAGATCGTCCGACGTGCCGTAGCGCTCCGCGTGCGCCTTTTTCAAAATGCCCATCAGTTCCGCGAGCCCGGCCTTGTTTTGCTCAATGATGATTATTTGGTTCGGGTTCGCACGTCCGTCAGGTCGCACAGCCATCGCCTCCGCACCGCAGATGAGCTTCGCGCCGCTCTCGCCGAAACGCTGCCAGCGCCGCCGCATTTCCTCCGTCACGCCGCCAGTCGTCGTGCCGTCCCAACCCTCCATCGGATGAATTGCAACGCGATTGCCGATGCGCTTGCCATTCACCGTCACGTCCGGCACCGGCTGCGCGAGCGGTGAATCACCCGTGGCGATACTATCCTCACACGGCAGATCGATACCAAGCGATGCGCAGTGCGCACGGAAATCGCCCACAGTTTTCAACGAAGGAATGCGGATGAGTTTGAAAGGGTCAGGCATCGCAGGAGCTGGTGAAGTCATGAGGGCAATCGCTTCACGATGTCCGCCAAAATTTCGCGATCTGAATCCGGCCGTTTCGCTGACATCGGATGCGTGTCGTCGCAGCCGATCCAGCCGCGCAATTTCAGGAACATCGCGGCGCTATGTTTATAGGCGGGCACGGGGGGACGGAATGCGAGGAAGCCGAGATATTGGAGAAGGTCGTTGAGTTCATAAAATGCGGGATCGCCCGCGAGCCACGCGGCGTCGCGCTTGGCGAACACATCGGGCGCGAAAGTCGAGAGGCCGAGAAGGTAGTCGCTGCCATACATCACCATATCTATGGCGAGATCGTTGCCGGTGAAGACGCGGAAGTCCGGGCGCGTCTCGTCGCGGAGCGCGATGCGCTGCCATTCGAGAACGCGGCTGAGCGACGAGTGCTTCGCGCCGATGCACTGCTTCACACTCATCAGTCCTCGATACACTTCGAGCGAGTAGATTTTCCCGAACGGCGCGAACATCGTTCCGATTTCAAAGCCGACGAACCGCTCCGAGACAGTGCCGAGCCTTGCGTATGCGGCGATGATTGCGTCGTCACTCTGCTGCGTGAGTCCGTAGCTTTGGAAAATCACGGGCGTGCCGGCGTGCTGCTGGATCATCTCCAACTGCCGCGCGTAGGTTTCAAAATCGAACGCCGCACCCGGCTCGTCACCCACGAACGCGCCTGCCACGTAGCTGCGCCCGGCGCATTCGGCCCGTGTAATTACAAGCGCGCGGCGGCGTGTCGCGTCATTAATAAAATTGGCAAAGCCGGTGTCCATATTCACCGCCGGCCCAAGCCCGGCCTGCACGGTGCGGCGGACATGCGAAGCGAAGCCGGGCCAGTCCACTTCGCCGTTCGTTAGAAATGGAAGCAGGATGGCGGAGAAACCTTCGATGCGACGCCGGGGCCGGATCATGGCCACTGGATCGAGAGAGGCTGCGAGCGGCGGAATCATCGGCGGAAGTGGCGGAAAATTCTACTTCGTCGCGGAGGGCGGGATCTCTTTGGGGCTGCTTTCCAAACCCTTGATGCCGTCGCCCAGCGCCTTTGCGCGGATGTTGCGGAACTCCACTTTCATTTTCAGGCCGGCATGAATCTGAAGCCCAATCGGCGCGGCTCCCGCGTATTTTGGCGACACATACTCGGAGACTTTCTGGCCGTTGAGCCAGACGGTGAAAGTGTCCCCTTTGGCCATCAGGCGAAACGCATTCCAATCTCCGGGCTTGAGAAATTTGGCCAGTTCCTTTGCCTGTCCTGCCTCCGGGTATTTCTCCGCGCCACCCGTGTAAAATGAACACGTCATATCCCTCTTGAGGCTGCGCGAAATTCCGATCTGCAATTGCAGTTCCGGCTTCCGCAGCATGAAGCCGCTATCAATTTCACCCGACCAGCGCGCCTCCGCCTCCAATACAAAATCACCGAACGACTTGTCCGTATAAAGCACGTTACCCTTCAGCGCCTCGTCGTTCTCGCCCACAAGCACACCGTCCGCCACCTTCCAAAACGGATTCGGCTCCGGAGCCTTCCACCCTGTCAAATCCTTGCCATTGAAAATCGAGGGCAATTCATCCGCAGCACTCAGGTGCGGTGAGACGGCGGTCAGGAGGGCGGCGGCGGCGATGAGAAGGAGACGACGAAATGCGGAATTGGAATCAGTGTTCATTTATCAATTGGGTGAAGGCAACGCTTGAGCAAGCAAGGGTGCCGATTACAGCGTGGTGGATACAACATTCTATTTCCGAAATTCGACCACATGACTGATGCCACTCTTAATCGCACCCGTCGCGACCGTGCCTGATTTTGTCTTCCACTTTCCCTCCGCCAGAAAGTTGAATCCTCGCCGTGACTCACTTGCGCCCCGCACTTCTCATTTTCGCCTCGTTTGGCTTGTGTCTGACTGGTGCCACCACACCGGACCCGCTGGTGCGCGACGATTTTCACCACGGCATGAACGCATGGAGCGTCGAACAAATGCCGGGCGGCAAAGTGACGGCACGCGACGGCGTGCTCGTCATCGAGGATGCTGCAGGCAGCACGGTCTGGCTTCGCAAAAAGCTCACTGCTCCCGTCCAAATCGAATATGACATCACCGTCGTCTCCGCAGGCGGGCGGCAAGATCGCGTGTCGGACATGAACTGTTTCTGGATGGCCAGCGACTCACGCTCACCCGAACCGCCGTTTGCTCCGGGCCATGCCCGCTCGGGCAAGTTCGCCGACTACGACTCGCTGCTCACCTATTACGTTGGCTACGGCGGCAACTCGAACTCAACCACCCGCTTCCGCCGCTACGATGGCACAGCCACCCGCCCGCTCCTGCCCGGGCATGATTTGCGGGACAAGAAATTCTTACTCGTAGCCAACCACGCCTATCACATCCGGCTCGTGGCGCGCGACGGCGTCGCGGAGTTTTGGCGCGATGGTGAAAAGGTTTTTACGTTCCGCGATCCAGCGCCGCTGAGCAGCGGGTGGTTTGCGTTTCGCACAGTGCATAGCCACCTCGAGATTCGGAACTTTCGCGTCACCCGCCCCGCGCAGTGAGTTCGGATTGTTCCCGAAGCTGGCGAAGCGCTTTGGTTACTGCGAGTCGTATGCCGCCTTGGGTTTCACGTCCGCCGCCGGTGTGTCGCCGAGCATGCTCTTCCGCCAGGCAGCCCAATCGGATTGCAGTTGCTTCACGCGCTCTGGATGCGCTGCGGCGAGATTGTGGGCCTCGCCGATGTCGTTGCTCAGGTCGTAAAGTCCGAGCAGCGGCGTTTTCGCAGTCTTGTCCGGCATGGCGTAGGTGAGCTTCCACTGGCCCTCGCGGATGGCCCATTGCTGGCCGTATTCCCAGCAGAGCATCGCGTGCGGTGCGGTTTTCACGCCGTTGAGGAAGGGAAGCAGGTCCACGCCGTCAATCGCCCACTTCGCATCCGTTTTCACGCCAGCCAGAGCGAGCGCTGTCGCAGTGATGTCCATCTGAATAACCGGCTCCGTGAATGTCGCGCCTGCTTTCAGATGCCCTTTCCACTTCATGAAAAACGGCACGCGGATTCCGCCCTCCCACGTCTCACCTTTACCGCCGCGCAAAGGTGTGTTCATCGAGGCATTCGGTGCGTTGCGGGTGATGGGGCCGCCGTTATCGCTGATGAAGCAGATGAGCGTGTTATCCTCCACTCCAGCCTCGTCCACTGCTTTCAGCACGCGGCCAATGTCATCATCCATCGCGGACAACATACCGGCATAGGTGCGGCGCTTCTTGTCCACGATGTTCGTGAACCGCGCGAGGTAATCGTCCGGTGCCTCCATGGGTGTGTGGACTGCATTGAACGCAAGATAGAGGAAGAACGGCTGCGCGCTGCCTTTCTGCCGCTCCAGAAATTCGACCGCCTCCCGAGCGAAGGCATGCGTGGTGTATTCCTTTTCCAAGACGGACTCCGCGCCGCGCACAATCTGGGTGTAGTGATTGACCTTCACACCTGCTGCCTTCGGCTGGTCGGGAAAATAGCTCCGTCCACCGCCGAGGAAACCATAGAACTCGTCGAATCCTCGCTTGAGCGGCTGACATTCCTCCTGTTCGCCAAGGTGCCACTTGCCCACGATCGCAGTCCGATAGCCGGCTTTTTTCAAATAGCCCGCGACCGTCGGCACATCAGGATTCATCCCGGCCTTGCCCGGCGGTATCCAGTCGAAGACGCCGTCCCGATAGTGATAGCGCGATGTCATCAACGCCGCGCGCGTCGGGCTGCACACCGTGCCCGTGACATAGCCATTGGTGAAGCGCACGCCACCTGCCGCAAGCGCGTCTAGGTTCGGGGTCGGCACATCCTTGCAGCCATGCACGCCGCAATCGTCGTAGCCCATGTCATCAGCGACGATGAAGAGGATGTTAGGCGGAGCCGAAACCGCCGCAAACGGAACGAACAGTGAGGACAGGAAGATGAGGCCAAAACACAGAGTTTTCATGGGTGTAGGAAAGATGAGTGCGAGAAATTCGCTTTCGCGCCCGCCTTACTATGGACGGCCAGAGTGCGGGTCAGACTTTTTCCGGCACCACGAAGGGGGCACGGTATTCGCGGGTGAGGAGTTTGTCGGCTTCGGGGTTGCCGATGAATTTCTCGGTCGTCGGATCGAATTTCAGATGTTCGCCGAAAGTGAGTTGCTCGGTGGCGAGGTCGATCTTGTTGGCCGCGAGGTGAGCCGACAAGCGCTCGAAGGAATCCACTGCGTCTTTGCTGCCTTTGATCTTCTCGGCGATGTCGCCGGGCGTGGCTTTTTTGCCGAGGCGGTAGGCGATGTTGCCGGTGTGGCAGAGGGCACTGGAGATGTGGCCGTCGAGGATTTTGCCGTGGAGGTCGGCGGTTTTGCGGCTGCGGACGGCTTTGAGGAAGTTGGCGTAGTGGTTTTCTCCGCCATGCTTCGAGAATTTTTTGATCTCCTTCCCGGTGCCGTCGAACGCGATCGCATTGTCGTAGTCGGGACAGAGGATGTGGCCGTTTTCGTATTGCACGATGACGCCCACGCTGCTGCCGCGATATTTATCCATGCCTTTTTCATCCGCCGCTGCTGGCAGGCCGCGCACTTCAAAAATGAGCGGGGCCTTTTTGTAGTCGTGAAAGACGATGAGGGAGTTCGGTGTCTCGCCGTCGTCCACGTAGCCGAGCCGTCCGCCGATGGCGAAGACTCCGGGGGAGAGCGCGTCTTCGCCGAGGAAACGGCGGGCGATGTCCATCTGGTGGATGCCTTGGTTGCCGAGGTCGCCGTT
>CAMBOD010000179.1 GCA_945868985.1 Prosthecobacter debontii
TGCACGCCAGCGCCAGGATGAACCAAATCCAGAACAAGCCGGGCCGTCGCGCGAGCCGCGCTTCGATGACTAGGAGCACGAGCGGAGCAGCGAGCGCCTCGGGGTGAAATTCGTGCAGCGCCACAAATCCTGTCGCAGGCGCGAGCAGTGTTGCTAGTGCCATCCACATCGCTCCGCGCGTGCTGAATTCCATTCGCCGCGCGATGCGCCATGCCGTGAATGGCATCGTCGCCAGCATCAGCGCCTGCGCGACCACAAAGAGCATCGGGCTTTTCCAGATCCAAAAAAACGGCAGCAGCAAATAGCAGATAGGTTCCGCGTGATTCCCCATCAGCGGCACATCCAGCAGAGACACATGAGCCTGCCCATGCAGCGCCAACCACAACGCTTGCGTGTAGAAAGCCACGTCAAACGTCCCGTATTGAAAAGTCGCCCAGCGGAACCACGAATCCACAATTACCACCACGCAAAAGATCAGCGCTGCAATCCACAACGCACGCGGGCGGGCTTGGTAGTCGTCATACATCGCCGGAGGTTTTAGACGCACGCTTTGCGAAAAGCCAGCGCGCCGCTTGACCCGTGTGCCTGCGTCACGGCACAACGCGCGCGCAATGCCGCCAGATATCGTTTATTTCGACCTCGAAACCCAGCGCACCGCCAACGACGTGGGCGGCTGGGACAAAAAGCGCGACATGGGCATGAGCCTCGGCGTCACCTACAGCACGCGCCTCGGCGAATACCGCATCTACCCCGAAAAACGTGCCGACGAACTCGTGCAGCAACTCATCCGCGCCGACCTCGTCGTCGGCTTCAACGTGATCAATTTCGACTACGAAGTGCTGATGGCCTACACCGTCCTCGACCTGCCGCACCAGTGCCGCACGCTCGATCTGCTCGTGGACATCGAGAAAAAACTCGGCCACCGCCTCGGCCTCGACGCCGTCGCCAGCGCGAGCCTCGGCATTGGAAAAACGGGCGACGGTCTCGATGCGATCCGATGGTGGCGCGAAGGCCGCCTCGCCGAGATCGCGGAGTATTGTTGCTTCGACGTGAAGTGCACAAAGCTCGTCCACGAATACGGTGCGCAGCACAAGAAACTGCATTACGTGGACCGCTTCCGGCAGAAAAAGAGCGTCGCCGTCGAGTGGACGCTGTAAAGCGCGCCTTGCCCCGACGGCTTTCGTGGGTATTCTGCGCCCATGACTGTCCGTGAAATCATCGAGCAAATCAAAGCCCTGCCCGCCAGCGAGCAGGAGAAGGTTGCTGCGTTTGTGAGGGACTTGGGGTCATCCGTCGTGCGGGAGGAGTCGAGTGCTGAAAAGCTGCCGCGTAATCAACGCTTTGGCGATGCGGCGGATCACGTGTTTACGGAATACAAGGATTTGCTAGGCAAACTCGCACAGTGATGGAGCCGGAGTTTTTGACTTGGGACGATGTGCTCTACTTACACGAACGTTCACTGGCAGAGCATGGCGGCAGTTCCGGCATTCGGGATCGCAGCTTGGTGGAGTCGGCGATTCATCAGCCGATAAGCGATTACCACTACGGTCATGCTGATCTGTTCGGTATCGCAGCAGCCTATGCGTATCACATTGCGCAAGCGCAGGCGTTTCTCGACGGCAACAAGCGCACTGCTATCGCGTCCGCACTTACATTCCTTGGACTCAACGGGATTAAACCGCACGGGCATCAAGACGAACTCTACGCCGCCATGATCGCCATCGCGGAGCGTCGTCTCGACAAGGCCGGGCTGGCTGCGCTGCTCCGCGAATTACTCGGCTAGGCCGCCACTCCGCGCTTTCCAAGTGGCGTGGGGTGCGTATCGTCCGCGCCCTTTCGCCATGTATCGCACCACTTCCTGCAACTCACTTCGCACTGAACACGTCGGCTCCACCGTCACCCTCGCCGGGTGGGTGAATGCGCGCCGCGACCACGGCGGTGTCACCTTTGTGGATCTCCGCGACCGAGAGGGATGGACGCAAGTCGTCTTCCGCCCGGAGGAATTTTCCGCCGTCGCCGAAGCCGCCCACGGACTGCGCGCGGAGGATGTGATTCAAGTCACTGGAAAAGTCAGCGCCCGTCTCGCGGGCACCGAAAACTCGAAGCTCGCCACCGGCGGAATCGAACTGATCGCCTGCGAACTCACCGTGCTCAACAAAGCCGACGTGCCGCCATTTCCCCTCGACGATCCGAAGGTGAACGAAGACCTCCGCCTCGAATATCGCTATCTCGACCTGCGCACTGCGCACATGCAGCGCAACCTCAAGCTCCGCCATCGCGTCGTGAAGGCCACGCGCGACTTCCTCGATGAGGCCGGCTTTTTGGAAATCGAAACGCCCATCCTCAGCAACCCGACTCCCGAGGGTGCGCGCGACTTCCTCGTGCCGTCGCGCTTGAACCCCGGCAGCTTCTACGCGCTCCCGCAGGCACCGCAGCAATACAAACAGCTCCTGCAAGTCGCGGGGCTGGAAAAATATTTCCAAATCGCCCGCTGCTTCCGCGACGAAGATTTGCGCGCCGACCGCCAGCCGGAATTCACGCAGGTGGACATCGAGGCGTCGTTCGTGGGCGAACAGGACATCCAGACGCTCGTCGAGGGACTGCTCACACGCATTTTCAAAGAATCGCGCGGTGTCGAAATCCCCACGCCATTTCCGCGCATGGCCTACAGCGAAGCGATGAATCGTTTCGGCAGCGACAAGCCCGACACGCGCTTCGGCATCGAACTCACCGAACTCACCGACATCTTCACCGCGTCGCAGTTCAAGGTTTTTGCATCCGTCGCAACGGGCGGCGGCGTGATCAAAGCGATCAACGCAAAAGGCGCGGCGGCCTTGCTCAGCAAGGAACAGCTCAAGAAATGGGAGGAGTGGGTGAAGACCGAGTGCGGCGCGAAGGGTCTCGCCTACGTGAAGTGGAGCGCGGGCGGCGAGTGGGAGTCGCCCATCGTGAAATTTTTCAGCGATACGGAAAAAGCCGCGCTCGCCGAGCGCATGGGATTTGCCGAGGGCGACGTGCTCTTTTTCGGTGCCGACGCAAAACTCGAAGCCGTCTGCGAAGTGCTCGGTCGTGTCCGCATGCGCTGCGCGGAACTTCTCGGCCTGCTCAAGGCCAACGCCGACAAACTCAATTTTCTGTGGGTCGTGGACTTCCCGTTGCTCGCCTTTTCACCGGAGGACAACCACTGGGTCGCCGTGCATCATCCGTTCACGCGTCCGAAGGCCGAGGACGTGCCTGCGATGGACGCAGGTGATTACGCCAAAGTCCGCGCGGTCGCCTACGATGTCGTGCTGAACGGTGTTGAACTCGGTGGCGGTTCTATCCGCATCCATGAGCGTGATCTCCAGGCAAAACTGTTCTCCGTTCTCGGAGTGAATGCCGAGGAACAGCAGGTGAAATTCGGCCATATTCTCAAAGCGTTCAGCTTCGGTGCACCACCGCATGGTGGCCTTGCGCTCGGGCTGGATCGCCTTGTCATGCTCATCGCCGGAGCCGAGAGCATCCGTGAAGTCATCGCTTTCCCGAAGAACAACCGTGGTGTGGATCTGATGACCCACTCGCCCGTCGAGGTGGACTTCAAACTCCTGCGCGAAGTCTATATTTCGAGCACGGCGAAGAAGGCGTAGCCAAATGTCGAAGCCAGTCGTCGCCAGCTATTGCACTACATTTCTCAAGCCGGAGATGCGGCATATTTACCGCCAGGTCTCGGGGCTGAAGCGCTGGGACACTTGGATCATGACGCGCGAGCGCATCGAGGAAGAGCGGTATCCTTTTCCCGACATCGAGGTGCTGCCGCGCGTGCGGAAAAATTTCCTGAAGCGGTTCTGGCGAAAGTATGTGCTGCGTCTGTCGCCGCTGCTTTACCGTGGTGAATTGCGGTGCATCGTGAAGACGTTCGAGCGGAAGCCTGCGGATTTGATGCACGTTTATTTCGGCCACACCGGCGTGCATCTGCTTCCGTTCATCAAGGGATGGAACAAGCCGGTCGTTGTCAGTTTTCACGGCATGGACATCCAGCCGCGCCCGCAACAGCCGGGGTATGATGACATGATGCGCGAGCTGTTGCAGACGGTGCCGCTGGTGCTCGCGAGGTCGGAGTCGTTGTTCGATGCTTTGGAAAAGTGGGGCTGCCCTCGCGGGAAGATGCGGCTGAATCGCACGGGGATTCCGCTCGATGCGTTTCCGTTTGTGAAGCGAACGGCACCGGAGGACGGGCGGTGGCAATTTGTGCAGGCGTGCAGGCTCATTGCGAAGAAAGGGCTGAAGTCGGCGATGCAGGCTTTCGCGATGTTCCATGGCTTTCAGCCAAATTCGCGCTTCGTCATCGCTGGTGATGGGCCGATGAAAGAAACGCTGCTCGAACTGGCGCGCGAGTTGGGCGTCGCACAGGCTGTGGAGTTGCGGGGATTCCTCGATCAAGCCGCGCTTGCGAAGCTGTTTGCCGAGAGCCACGTCTTCGTGCACCCGAGCGAGATGACGAGCGACCAAAACCAGGAAGGCGTGCCCAATTCCATGCTCGAAGCAATGGCGACGGGCCTCCCCGTGCTCGCCACGCGGCATGGCGGAATCCCCGAGGCCGTCACCGATGGAGCCAGCGGTCTGCTGTGTGGCGAACGTGATCCGCAAGCGCTCATGGAGGCCATGTTCCGCTTCACCGAGCACCCGGAAAATATGCTCGCGATGGGCGAAGATGCCGCCCGCTCTGTGCGTGAAGACTTCTCCCAGCAGCGCGCCATCGAGCGGCTCGAGAGTTTCTACGACGAAGCCATCGCCGGGGGAAAAAACTCCGCCGATGCTGCGGGCTAGAGTGAGAGCGGTGCCTTAAATTTTGATCGCTTTGGCGGCGGCGGCTTCTGTGGATTTGAGGCCGTATTGCGCGCCGACGGCTTTTTTGATGGCGCGCATTTTATCCGAGAGGCCGTTTTCGCCGTCGTAGATTTGTTGGCGGTCGCGTTGCAGGTCGTCGAGGGCGCTGTCGGCGGTGTTGACGGCGCTGTTGAGGTCTTTGTAGGCGGTCTGCTGGGTTTCGAGTTCTGCGATGGTGAGGCCGGAGAGGGCGGGGGCTGTGAAGCCGGTGATTTTCTTCACGGCTTCGTTCAGTTTTTTAAAGAAGCGCTCCACGTCGTCAAAGGCGCGTTGCGTCTTGGCTCCGATGCCGACTTTCTTGGGCGGGGTGGCGGGCGGCTGCGCTGGTGGCGCGGCTTTTTTACTGGAGGCGGCGTAGCCGAGCATCTTGGAGGCGGCTTTGGTGATGGTGTCGTGGTATTTTTTCCACGTGACGACGGAGGTGACGTAGTCGCGGATGCGCCGGGCCTTTTCGCGGGCCTCTGCGGTGGCGGTGATGCGGTCGTGGATGAGCAGGGTGAGGGTGGGCTCGGCTGCGTCAACGGCGTTATTCTTCGCGTCTAGGTCGGCGAGGAAGTTGGCGAAGCTGGCCGCGGTCAGGTCGGAGTCTGCGGGATTAAAGACGGGGGAGAATCCGGCGATGACGGTTTGGAGTTGGTTGCCGCGGTTGAGGCGGTCGGCAAAGGAGTTTTCGTTGGTAGGCATGGTGTTGTTGGTTTTGTGGGTGAAGGGGGGAAATTGGATGTGTAAAAGGGGAGTTTCCTGGGTTTGAAGGCAGGAACTAGGTGGGTTGCATGGGGTTTTGGGAGTGCGAGTGGTTTTCTCGTGTGCGTCGTTTGCCAAAATGAGCCTGCACCGTCCAGCGATAATGTAGCTGCGCTAACTTTAGATGCATTC
>CAMBOD010000180.1 GCA_945868985.1 Prosthecobacter debontii
GAAAGACTGTGCGCGTGGCACTGATTGCGGCAGGCCCGAACATCGCGAATCCCGAACCGCCCGTGCGTTTTTCCAAACTCGAAGCGGATAAGGTTCCGCAGGTAGCGAAGTGCCGCATTCTGCAAGTCATCGAGGTGAAAGCACGCGAGGAAGGGAAGGCGCAAACTGTGGATGCAAAATTGAGCGGTATTCAGGGCGTCGAACGCATCGGGCTTGCGCTGGTGCGAGATTTTACGGCCGGGCCGCCGTCGAAGGTTCTTGTGAAATGGCTCGAAGTGGTCGGCCCCGATGATTCGCGTTCACCATTTCTCAAACGCTGGACGCAGACGCAACCCGGCGCCACGCCTGCACAGCAAACGCGCACCATGCTTTCCTATTTCATGCCGCGAGCGTGGCACCGACCAGTCACGCCTGATGAAACCGAGCGCGTTGCACGACTCGTGGATGGTGCCATGAAGCGTGGGGAAACTTGGGAGGCTGGTGTGCGTCAGGCGCTCATCGCCGTGCTCTCCTCGCCGAAGTTTCTCTTCCGCATGGAAATTGACGACCAACCGCTCAATCCCGAGCCGCACCCGATCAACGAATTCCAACTCGCCACGCGCTTGAGCTATTTTTTGTGGAGCAGTTGCCCGGATGACGAGTTGCTCCGCTACGCGCTCTCCAATCAGCTCACGGCCAATCTCGACTCACAAATTCGCCGTATGCTGAAGGATCCTCGCGCCAACGAGCTGGTGGAAAATTTCGCCATGCAATGGCTGCAACTGCGCCGCCTCTCCGGACATCAGGCCAACGCGAAGACATTCCATAAATGGAAGCCGTCGCTACGGGATTCCATGCTGCAAGAGACGAGTCTCTTTTTCAGCGAAATCATCCGCGAAGACCGCAGCATCCTCGATCTGCTCGATGCAGATTTCACCTACTTGAACCGTCGGCTCGGCGAAATTTACAACATCTGGCCACAGGGCGGATACGATGGTGAGAACTTCAAACGCGTCTCGCTTGTAGGGACACAGCGTGGAGGACTGCTCACACAGGCGAGCGTGCTCACAGTCACATCGAATCCCACACGCACCTCGCCAGTCAAACGCGGCAAATGGATTCTTGAACAAATCCTCGGCGACCCGCCGCCGCCACCGCCGCCTTTCGTGCCGAGTCTCGATGACAACAGCCGCAAGGAACTCAGCGGGACATTTCGCCAGCGACTCGAACAACACCGCGCCGACCCAAACTGCGCGAACTGCCATGCGAAGATGGACACGATGGGATTTGCGCTGGAGAACTTCAACGGCATCGGCCAGTGGCGCGACAACAACGAGCAAGGTGAGCCGGTAGAAGTCGGCGGCAAACTTCCAAACAACCATGGCGAGCTGAAAAGTCTCGATGATTTGAAAAAGCTGCTGCGCGACGAAAAGGATCAATTCACACGCTGTCTCACCGAGAAAATGCTCATCTACGCCATCGGCCGCGGGCTGGATTACTACGATGATCGCTCCATCGAAAAAATATGCGGCGAGGTCGCAAAAGACGGCTATAAGTTCTCAGCACTCGTCATCGCCATTGCGAAGAGCGATCCGTTTCGCCTCCGTCGCGGCAAAAATCAAAACGACAACTAAACCATGATGAACCGACCAATCTCACGCCGCACTGTCCTTCGCGGACTCGGTGCCACCATCGCACTTCCGTGGCTCGAAGGAATGGGCAGCCTCAGCGCCTGGGGTGCAGGGCTAGCACCGGGTAGGACTGCGCCTAACCGCATGGCTTTCGTGTATGTGCCGAATGGCAAGGACATGAAAAGTTGGACACCTGCCGAGACGGGTGAAAAATTCGCACTGCCGGAAATTTTACAACCGCTCGCTCCGCATCAAAAAGACCTGCTCGTGATCAGTGGTCTCACCGCCGACAAAGCGCGCCCACACGGCGACGGCGGCGGCGACCACGCACGCGCGATGTCCGCTTTTCTCACCGGCGCACAGCCGCGCAAGACGGACGGCGCGGACATCCACTGCGGGACTTCGGTGGATCAGCTCGCTGCTGCGCGCATCTCGGGCCAAACGCATCTGGACTCACTGGAGATTGGTTGTGAGGAAGGAAACATGGCGGGCGGATGCGACAGCGGCTACTCGTGCGTTTATTCCAGCACCGTCTCATGGCGCTCGGCGACACAGCCGATTCCAAAGGAGACCCATCCGAAACTCGTTTTCGAGCGCCTGTTCGGAAATCAGGATGCCGTCGAACGCGCACGCCGCGCTGTTGCGCGCAAGAGCGTGCTGGATTACATCAGCGACGATGCGAAGAGCTTCAACGCCCGCCTCGGTCGCGCCGACCAGCAAAAGATGGATGAGTATTTTTCCAGCATCCGGGACATCGAACAGCGCATCGCCCGCAACGCCGCTCTCGCGCCCATCAGGCCGCCGGCAAACTTCCCCATCCCGCAAGGAAAACCCGGCAACTACGAAGAACATATCCGTATCATGTGCGACCTCATGGTGCTCGCATTTCAAATGGACGCCACACGCGTCTGCACCTTCGTCATGGCTAACGAGGGCAGCAACAAAGCCTACCCGTGGATTGGCATCAATGAAGGCCACCATGAACTTTCCCACCATGGCAACGATGCCAAAAAGATCGCAAAGATTCGGCAGATCAATTCCTTTCACACCACGCAGTTCGCCTACCTGCTCGGGAAAATGAAATCCATCAAGGAAGGCAACGGCACGCTCCTCGACCACAGTATGATCGTCTATGGCAGCGGCAACTCCGACGGAAACCGCCACAACCACGACGACCTCCCAGTGCTCCTAGCCGGAAGCGCAGGCGGCACCATCAAGACCGGACGCCACGTCCGACTTCCCGGCGAAACACCCGTCACCAACCTATGGGTCTCCATGCTCGAACGCATAGACGTCCGCACACCCGTAGGCGACAGCACTGGCCCGCTCACTGTTTTAAAAAGCTGATCTCCCGTTACGACGGACAGCAAACTTCCAACCCCGAAGTCTGCTCCAGTCTTGCGTGTGCAGCGGCTCTCGTTATCCTTTGCACCATGCCCGGTTACGACCCATCACGATTACTCAGTGTCTCGCGACATTTTCATATTTACGGTGAACTCCTCCACGCCGAACCGTGCAAAGTTGGCCATATCAACGAGACCTACACGGCGACTTACGAACAGGGCGGCGTGCCGGTGCGCTACATTCATCAGCGGATCAATCATGAGGTGTTCAAAGACCCTGCGCAGGTGATGGACAATCTCCAGCGCGTTACCGCCCATCTTCGCAGCAAACTGTCGGAGCGCGGTGTGAGAGACATGACGCGCCGCGCGTTGACGCTGATTCCCGCTCAGGACGGACGCAGCTTCTACCGTTCACCGGATGGAGAATACTGGCGCACGTTCGTATTTATCGAACGGGTGCGGACGTTTGAATCGGTAGAAAGTGCCGAGCAAGCCTACGAGGCTGGCAAGGCGTTTGGTGAATTTCAGCACTTGCTGGTGGACCTTCCGGGCGGGCGTTTGCACGACACGATCCCGCACTTTCACAACACTCGGAAACGCTTTGAGTCCTTTCAGAAGGCAGTGCGCGAAGATCGCGTGAACCGCGCGAGTGCGGCGAAAGTGGAAATCGAGTGGGTGCTCGCGCATGAGAATCTATGTGACACGATCCTGCGCGCGATGGCCTCGAAAAAGATCCCCGAGCGCATCACGCACAACGATACAAAGTTTAACAACGTGATGCTGGATGTAGCGACGGGGAAGGCGATGTGCGTGGTGGATCTCGATACGGTGATGCCCGGCTGTGCGCTCTACGATTTCGGCGACATGGTGCGGACGACGACCAGTCCGACACTGGAGGACGAACTCGATTTATCAAAAGTCCAGATGCGGATGCCGATGTTCAAGGCACTTTGCCGTGGCTATCTCGAAGCGGCGACTTTTTTGAACAAACACGAGCGGGGACTCATCGCGTTCGCAGGGAAATTGATCACTTTCACCATCGGTCTGCGCTTCCTCACGGACTTCCTGAATGGCGATACATATTTCCGTGTGCATCGTCCGAACCACAATCTCGACCGCGCTCGCACGCAATTCCGTCTCGTAGAAAGCATCGAGCGCCAGGAAGAGGTGATGCAGAAATTCGCTGACGGTCTGTAGCCGATTTACTTCGCCAGTGATTTGGCGATTTCGTTCTCGGCGGCGGGAACGTGGTATTTATGGCAGCCGAGGCAGGAGTCGAAAACGCCGCCTTCCTTGCGCTGTTTCTTCGCGGCCTCTGCACTGAATTGGCCGAAGGTCGGGGCAATTCGCTTAGTCGGATCGGTTTCCACATGGGCGTAGTCGCGCGGACGGTGGCACTCGGCGCAGAGTTTTTGCGAAGGCAGGAGCACGTCGGCGGTGTCCTTGCTCTTCTCGGCGCCTGCGTGGCAGTCCGTGCAAGCCATGTGAAGGTGGGCGGCGTGTTTATACGGGCCGCGTGTGAGCCATTGGTCGGGAATGTTGGTGCGCTCGACTTTAGGCACCATGGAACCAGGCGCTGCATCTGTGACCGTGTGGCACTTGGCGCAAGCTGGGAGGAACTGCCCGTTGCGTGCTTTTTCAATTGGCGGATCGCCTGTGAAAAACACCCGCTTCTGGACTTCCTCCAGCGATGACGGCCAGTGTTGCGTAAATTTCTGCTCACGCTGATCAACGAATGCCTTGAGCGTGGCTGCGTCGGTGATTTGGAAGCGAGTCTTCGCGTAATCAATCCACTGCGTGCGCAGGCTGCTGAGGAAGTCGCGCACTTTCTGCGGATCATGGTGCGGGATGTTAAAGCCGGGAAGATCGGGATCGGCACCGAGCGAGTGGCATTTCTGGCAGTGCTGGTCGTAGCTGATGCGCTGCATGCCCACGCCGTCTGAGTCCGGCGTGTGGCAGGTGCGACATTCGAGTTTGCCTTTGTTCAGCGCGGTGATGTCGTCGGCAAAATGGCGGGCGTGGTTGAATTTAATCTGCGCGTTGTCCTTTGCACCCTTGGACTCGAAGAGGAAAGCGGGATGCCCATCGGCAAATGCGCGGACGACCTGCGGCTTTGCACCGACGGTGGCGGCGGGCAGCCATTGCACACTGTCTCCGATGTGGAGATTTTGGCTGTGTGCAGCGGCTAGTTTTCCATCGAAAGGTGTGCGCTTCAGTGAGTCTGCGAGCTTCTTTTCATCGCTGTGGCAGCTCACACAAGTATCCGAACCGGGCAACTTCATTCGTGCGCTGCTAATATGTTCGAGGTGGCAGGTGCTGCACTCGGCAGCGGCTACGATGCTCAGTTCCTTGAGACCCTCGCGGAACATCACAGCTTTTGTCCCCGGCTGGTGAAGGGCCATGCCTTCGTGGCACTTGATGCAGGCGCGATCAATGTTGTCGAGATTCAGCGAACCAAGTGCTGCGTGTGCGGCCGCTGCGAGTTTTTTTGTGTCCGAAAGATTTTCCTTCGCATCTTTGTAAACTTCGCCGCCTTTGCTCTTAAACATTTCGAGCAAAGACGTTTTGCCGCCATGCATCGCTGCTTTCGTCTCAGCAATCGGGAGCAATGAAAGCAAATCGGTGGTGGCTCCTTCATGGCAGACAGCGCAGTCATTCGCGAAGACCGCGTGATTTTGCGAGATCGGACCGGTGTTGAAAAACTCGGCCTTGCCGCCGAGGTGGTGGAATCCAAGCGCCCAGACAAGTCCCCCGACAACGGCCA
>CAMBOD010000181.1 GCA_945868985.1 Prosthecobacter debontii
GGTTTTATTCTGCGCGTTGAAGAAAATCCCGCTCCCCGAGGAGGTGATCCGATCCACCGAGAATGTCGTATCTGCCGAGACCGTGACGTTGTTTCCAAAATAGATGCTCTCGACTTTCGAGTTACCAAGTCCGCTGCCGCTCCCGTCGCTCTGGAGCGTGAGGTTCCCGCCACTCGCGAGGACGGCGCCCGTCCCAATCGCCGTGTTGCCGAGCGCCGCGAGCGTGCCTGCGCTCAATGTGTTCGTGCCCGTGTAGGAATTTGCGCCGGTGAGTTTCAGCGTTCCGGCACCGCTTTTTGTAAGCGACCCGACGCCACTGATGACATTGGGAACCGTCACATCGTCGCTGCGATTAAAAATCAGACTACCGCTGTTACTCACACTCCCGGTGCCGAGACTGCCAGCCGTGCCGCCGCTACCGATTTGTAAAATGCCCGCATTGATGCTCGTCGCACCTCCGTAGGTATTGGCGGCGGAAAGTATCAGCGTGCCTGCGCCGGACTTGGTGAGACTGTTGGCTCCATTGCTCAGGATTGGCGTGCTGATCGTCAGCGAGTCAGCCGCTACATCCGTGCGAATCACCATCTCGTTTCCACTCGCCGTCGTCGTGATTCCGGTTCCGCCGGAAATCGTCGCCGCATTTCCACCTGATTTCAAAATGCTGTTGAAACTCAGTGTTTGCCCTCCTGCCAGGGTGATACTGAATGTGCCGGGATCACGGATTGTGTTTACGGATGCCGTCGTCTGAGCCGTGATGTTGCCGGAAACCTCCACGTTCTGCGTCGCATCGTCCACCCCAAGTGTCGCTCCGGATGGAACACTGGCTGGCGCATCCGCATCCGTGCCGTAAATCAGCCCGCGCACAAAGCCGCCAGCATCATACGCCGCATACTGAGAACCGTTGTAAAAGAGACCTCGATCCAGCAACTGTCCCGTCAATTCCCCGCCAATCGTAATGTTGTTCGATCCACCAGCGCCTTGCGTTCCATTGATCAGCGTGAAATTTCCCGTCGCCCCAGCCGTGCGTGCTGCGCGCGATGTGAAACTCACCGTGCTCGTCCCGCCGTTGTGCGTCGAACGCACCGTTCCATCGCCACCGTTGAACCTCAGCACTTTCATCCCCTGACTCACGCCGCTAGCCGCACTCACGTTGAAAACTCCCGATCCCGTGAACGTCAAATCCGTCCCCGTCGTTCCATTCAGACTACCATTCAGCGCCAGCGTCCCGCCGCCGATCATCGTCGTTCCCGTGAAAGTATTCGCCCCGCCCAATATCAAGTCCCCAAGCCCGATCTTGTTCAAATTTACGTTCGTCCCGCTGATAATCCCATTCGCCGTCAACGTCCGCCCATTCGTCACATTCCACGATTGATCCACCCCCAGCGCCACCAGTGCGTTGAGCAGCAAATTCTGCGACGCTGCACTCATATCAATCCCGCCTGCACCCAGCGTCAGCAAATTCCCCGCGCCAATCGTGATCAGCCCGCCCGGTGTCGTGATCCTCAAACCCTGAATCGAAAAATCCGCACCCAGCGCTGTCGTCAGATTCGCACTCGATCCCGCATCGAACACGGCCACATCCGACGTCACCGGCGCAACACCGCCCACCCAGTTTCCGCCTGTGCTCCACACCGCATCCGTCGCCCCGTTCCACGAAACGTTTGCCGCAGTGGCGCTCACCGCAAATAGCGCAGCAAAGGGCGCCGCACATATGTGAATTGCACAACGATGATGGAGAGATTTAGATTTTTTCACGAAATAGAATTTGCGGGCTGAGGAGCTAAAAAATGAAGGTTAAACAGATGAAAAAGAGCAGGATGATGAAAATACGCAATTAGGGAATAGCCTTATTATTCAGTCCATCTCCTAGCAATTTCTCCCGCAGATGCATCCTGTCACATAAAGATGTGACTCTTGATGTTCAGCGCCCACCCCGCACAAGGAACACACTGGTAGTCTCGGTGCGACGAGCGCAAAACATTCGGCCACAACAAGCCGTCTTACGGAGCAAATATGAGCCCGAAATGTGTTTCTACACCCGCTCGCGCAGAAAGTTGGAAATCGCTTTCGCCAAGCTGGGGCTAATACCCGAGAGCGCGGCGATTTCTGCGGTGGCTGCGCGGCGGATGCGGGCGACGCTGCCGAAGTGGCGGAGTAGCGTTTGCTTGCGCGATTCGCTCACGCCGGGGCATTCGTCGAGCAGACTCTCGGAGACACGGCGTTTCATGAGGACTTGGTGGTAGCCATTCGCCCAGCGGTGGGCTTCGTCGCGAATGCGCTGGAGCAATTTCAGTGCGCCGCTTTCGTGTGAAAGACGGAGCGGTTGTGTGCGCGAGGGGCGGTAGATTTCCTCAAACTCCTTCGCGAGGCCGATGATGGGCACTTCATAAAGACCGAGTTGCTGAAGTTCTGCGCACGCCGAGCTGAGCTGGCCTTTGCCACCGTCCACGATAATCAGGTCGGGCAGGCGCGGCATGGCGGGGTCGTCGTCGCTGACGCGCTTCACAGCATCGCGCAGTTTTTCCTGCGAAAGCTCCGGCGCGTATTCGATATGCATCCCGTCGTCGCGCTCTAGCGAAGGCACGCGGGCGGCCTGACTCGCGGCATCGCGCAGCACGCGCGTATAGCGGCGGCGAACGACCTCTGCCATGCTCGCAAAATCATCCTGCCGCCCTTCGAGCGTTTTGATGCGGTAGCGGCGGTAGAGGTGATTTGCCGGTTTACCATCGAGAAAACACACCATGCTCGCGACAACGTGCGTGGTGCTGATGTTGGAAATATCGAAGCACTCCATGCGGCGCGGCGGGCCGGACAGTCCGAGCTCTTCACCGAGTGCGGCGAGATCCGCAACGGGATTGATTGCGCCGGGGAGCTTGAGGCGATGTCGCATCGTCGTCGTATAGCGCGTCATCGGCTTCGTTGTCTGGCGGAGATCGTCGAGCATGTTGCGCAACTCGGCGGCGCGCTCAAAATCGAGCTTCTCCGCAGCGCTTCGCATCTCGGCGTCGAGCACATCGAGCAGTTCTTTCGTTTTTCCGCCCATGAATTCGCACGCCATCTCCACGCGCTCGCGGTATTGCTCCGGCGTCGTATCCGCGAGCTTCATCGGCACTTGGTAGGTGGAGCTTTTTCGCTCGCGCTCCGTCGGCGAGCCGCGCCCGAAAGTCAGCACACCAAATCGCTTTCGCATGAACGTCATCGTCTGTCGCAGCGCGCCGGAGTTTGCGAACGGCCCGAAGTAGCGGCAGCCGTCGTCGGGCGTCTTCACACGCGTGAGACGAAAGCGTGGCCATTCCTCGCCGATGTCCACTTTTACGAGGAGAAAACGTTTGTCGTCGCGAAAACTTACATTGTAGCGCGGGCGGTATTCCTTGATCAGCTTGCCTTCGAGCAGCAGTGCCTCTGGTTCGCTCCCGACGGTGTGCCAGTCGAAATCATAAATCGCCTCAATGAGCGCGCGTGTTTTCAAATCGGCGCGCATTTGCTTTCCCGGCGTAAAATAGTGCGAGAGCCGCTTGCGCAAATCGCGCGCCTTGCCCACGTAGATCACGCGTCCAAAACGATCGCGATGCAAATAGACACCAGGCTTGTGCGGCACATCACCGAGCCTTTTTTTAAAATCAGCCTTTTCGCGCGGAGCGTTGCTCATTTGCCGAAACCAGTAAGCGCGTTTTGCGAACGACGCCAGCCCCGCGAATCACCATCCATGATCGCGGTAAAAGTGATAGCGGCGGATGATATCGTTCACATACCGCCGCGTGCTGGGAAAGTCACATGCACGCAGCATTTCGTATGCGTTCGCCGTTTCACCCGCCCATTGCAGCACACGACTGCGTCCTGCGTTGTATTCCGCAAGCGCGAAGGGCAGCGGGTCATCGCGATCCTTCCAATGTTCAAGCGCTCGGGCGAGATACCACGTTCCAGCCTGTAGATTTGTGCGGGCGTCAAACAAGTCGGTGAACATAAACGACTCGATGTGTTGTGCTGCCGCCCAATCGCGCGCGGCATTCTCGCCCACCTGCATCAGTCCGCGTTCGCCAGCGGTGCCCACCGTTGCTTTTTGAAACCGCGTTTCGCGCCACACCACCGCTTTCACCAGCAGGGCATCCACTTCCGCCTTCTCGGCGACTTCGGAAATGAGCGCGTCGTGCTCGTGATAGCGACCGAGCGCCAGCCACTCGCGTGCGCGGTAACGCGGGTCGGGCGAACGCCACAAGACAACGCCCGCCGCGATATCCGCAGCGAGAAAGAGCGTAAAAATGAGCCGCCAGAAATTTCGCTTCACCACGAACAGATAGAATCGCCCATCCATAGAACGCACGGAAAAACGCGGGCGATGTGCCACTTCGCATCGTCTGCCGTGGACAAAGCGGCGCGGGTTTGCATTCTCGGCTCATGCCCAAATACGCCAGCGTGCTCGTGGATGAGTCCGGCGGGCGCGCGTTCGATTACGAGGTGCCGCCCGCACTCACGCTTGCCGTGGGGACGCGTGTGCGTGTGCCCGTGCGAATGCGCACCGTGCTCGGGACGATCATCGCGCTGAGCGATACGACGGAGGCGAGCGGCGTGCGGCCCATCACGGATGTCGTGGGCGATGAACCGGCGCTCAGCGCGCAACTCATCCGGCTCGCGGAGTGGATGAGCGATTACTACTGCTGCCCCATCGAAGCCGCGATGCGCACCGTGCTACCGAACGTGATTCGCAAGGCGGAGGTCGGGCACAAGATGCGGCTCTTCGCGCGGCTGGCGCGGGAGATCGCGCCTGAGGAGATGGCGGGCATTGAAAAGAAATCGGAACGCCAGGCCGAGGTGCTCGCCGCTTTGCGCGATGCGGGAAAGGCGATGCCCGTCACGGAGCTTTGCGAGCAGTGCGGCGCGGCGCATCAGACGATCCAATCGCTCGCGAAAAAGGGGCTGATCATCATCGAGCCGGAGAAAGTGGAGCGCGATCCCTATGGCGCGGAAATTTTCATCGCGAACAAGAATCTCGAATTGAACGAAGAGCAGGCGACGGTGTTTGCGCGCGTGGCGCAGGCGATTGATCAAGTCGCTGCGCCTACTCCCGATACGACGCTGAAGCCTTTCCTCCTCCACGGCGTCACCGGCAGCGGCAAGACGGAGATTTACCTCCAAGCCATTGAGCGCGCGCTCAACCACGGCCTCGGCGCAATCTTGCTCGTGCCGGAAATTTCGCTCACGCCGCAGACTGTCGAGCGCTTCAAATCGCGCTTCGCCGCCACGCATCACGAAGTCGCGGTGCTGCACTCGCATCTCAGCGAAGGCGAGCGTCACGACGAATGGCACCGCATTCGCAGCGGTCGCGCGCGCATCGCCATCGGCGCGAGGTCAGCGGTGTTTGCGCCGGTCGAGAAACTCGGTGTCATCATCGTGGATGAGGAGCACGAAAACACCTACAAGCAGGAGGAGACGCCGCGCTACCATGGTCGCGACCTCGCGGTGCTGCGCGGGCATTTGGAAAAGTGTGCGGTGGTGCTGGGCAGCGCGACGCCTTCGCTGGAAACAGCCCACAACGCGGCGACTGGAAAATACGAACTGCTCCGCCTCACGATGCGTGTGGACGATCAGAAAATGCCGTTCATCCGCATCGTGGATATGCGCATGGAGGCGAAGAAATCCTCGCCAATCCTCAGCGATCCGCTCAGCGCCGCGATCACGAAGCGGCTGGAGAAAAAGGAGC
>CAMBOD010000182.1 GCA_945868985.1 Prosthecobacter debontii
AAATCCACAATCGCAAAAAGCAACTCGCCGCGCTCCCCGCGCAAGTCGCCGATCTGGAGGCCCAGATCAACGCAGCCTGCCAGCCGAAGACACACCGCTACACAATCAAGCCAAGCGGCAACTAGTCAGGTTGCTGCAACGCAAATCGGCGACCCTTTACTTTGCCGACGCTCCGCGCAGGATGGGCGCGATTTTCAAAACCAACGATCCAACATGAAAACCACCCGCACTTTCCTCGCAGTCTGGCTGTCCCTCGTCACCGCCGCATTTTCCGCCACGGGCAAGCCCGTGAAAGTCTTCATCCTCGCGGGACAATCGAACATGCAGGGGCAGGGCATCGTTTCCAGCATGGCGGAGATGAAGGAGGAAAAACCGGGCACGCTCGCGACGATGCTAAAAGACCCAGCGAAGGCGCCGCTGCTCAAAACTTGGGTGAATGCAAAGGGCGAATGGAACGAGGGCCGTGACGATGTGTGGGTCTGGGATGTGAATGAGTTTGGAAATCGCCACGGGCGTCTGGAGTTTGGCTACGGCTGGAATCTCGGGAGCCGGATGTGGTTCGGGCCGGAGATGCAGTTCGGGCACTTGATGGGCGAGCAGTTCGACAATCAGGTGCTGATCATCAAGACCGCGTGGGGCGGGCGCGATCTTTACAAGGACTTCCGTCCACCAAGTTCCGGCGGAGAGACAGGAAAGTATTACACGGAAATGATCGGCACGGTGAATAAGGTGCTCGGCGACTTGAAGGGGCAGTTTCCCAGCTACGCGGGGCAGGGCTATGAAATCGTGGGCTTCGTGTGGTGGCATGGCTGGAATGACTTTTGCAGCCCGGACAAAGGAGCGCCGGAATACGAAAAGAACCTGACCAATCTCATCAACGATGTGCGCCGCGATCTGAAGATGCCAAAACTGCCGGTGGTGGTGGGCGAATTCACCGGCCCGTGGGGCACGGACGCGAAAGACCTGCCCGCAGCCGCAGCGACGATCCGCAAAGCGCAGAAGGCCGTGACGGAAAAACCGGAGTTTGCCGGGACGATCAAGTTTGTGGAGACGCGCGGCTTCGTGCGGACGGCAGAGCAGTCACCAACGAAGGAGGGCTACCACGAATTCAAAAACGGCGAGACCTACTACCTCCTCGGCGATGCCTTCGGCAAAGCGATGAAGAGTCTGCTGGCAAAGTAGGGGCCGTCACGTGAACGCCCCGAGATTGTTCCAAAATCGAAACTATAACGACCGGACGATTCTTCGCGGTCTTTTGCGAATGATTTTATGCCCGAGAAATTCGCGAGACCAGCAGCCAGCGGGATTATGGGCTTGACCGTATTTTTCTCAGAGACACTATCCGCCGTTCTTTGCCGGAAACGGCTTTAATTTACCGTATGCCCGACAATCTGGGAACTATCATTTGGACGCTGTGTTACACCGCTGTATTACTGGGGTTATCAATCTATGGATTGCACCGGTATCTGATCGTCTATCTTTACCTGAAAAATAAGCGCAACGTGCCGGTGCCTGCCGGTCACTTTGACAAGCTGCCGCGAGTGACGGTGCAGCTCCCCATTTTCAACGAACTCTACGTCGTGGAGCGACTGCTGGATGCAGTCTCAAAGCTGGATTACCCGCGCGAATTGCTGGATGTGCAGGTGCTGGACGACTCGACCGACGAGACCCGGGAGCTGGCGAACAAGCTGGTGGAAAATTTGCGGGCGCTGGGGCTGGACATCAGCCATGTGCATCGCGTGGACCGGACGGGCTACAAGGCGGGGGCTTTGGAAAACGGGCTTCAATCCGCGAAGGGCGAATATATTTTGATTCTGGATGCCGACTTCGTGCCTGCACCGGATGTGTTGCAAAAGACGATCCACTTCTTCACGAACGAAAAGGTGGGCATGATCCAGACGCGCTGGGGCCACTTGAACCGCACTTACTCGATGCTCACACGCGTGCAGGCGATTTTCCTCGACGGGCACTTGCTGTTGGAACAAACGGGGCGCAACCGCAGCGGACGCTTCATCAATTTCAACGGAACCGCGGGCGTGTGGAGGAAGTCTTGCATCGTGGACGCGGGCGGCTGGCAGCACGATACGCTGACGGAGGATCTGGACTTGAGCTACCGCGCGCAGATTAAGGGATGGAAGTTTGTCTTCCTGCCAAATTTGGTGACGCCTGCGGAACTGCCGGTGGACATGAATGGCTTCAAGTCCCAGCAGCATCGCTGGACGAAGGGCAGCATCCAGACCTGCCGCAAACTCCTCCCCGCCGTGTGGCGTGCAAACCTCCCCCTGAAAGTGAAACTCGAAGGCACGATGCACCTCACCTCCAACTATGCATTCCTGCTTCTCGCCTTCATCTGTGTGCTCATGCACCCGAGCGCAGGCGGTGGCACTCACAGCACATGGCACATGCTACTGCTCGACATCCCCATCTTCATCACCGGTTCGGTGCCCGCAGTCATCTTTTACATCGTCTCGCAGCGCGAACTTTATCCCCGCTCGTGGTGGAGAGAAATCCTCTACCTCCCTGCCCTGCTCGCCCTCACCATCGGCCTCGCGGTGAATAATGCATGGGCCGTGATTCAAGGCATGGTCGGCGCGACCGGGGAATTCACCCGCACACCGAAATACGGAATACAGACCAAGACGCAGAGCTGGAAGAAATCCAAATACTCGGTGGCAAAAAACATTCTGCCGCTCGTCGAGGTTGTCTTCGCCGTGTATTTTATTTACTTCCTCACCCACGAAATCATCTCTGCTAACTGGTTTGCCGTTCCATTCCTTACCCTGTTTGCAGGTGGTTTCACCTACGTCGCCCTGTGCTCGCTGGCACAGTGGTTCCCGCAACTCCGCGCTCCTTGGCGAGACACTGGAGATGCGCTTTCCGCGTAGGACAGCTTTGATGACAAACAACCAAGCTCCATTCAGAAAGGAGTGCGCAATTTGAGGATGCGCACTCATTTCGTCGTCCGCATCCTCCAGACTCTTTGCCTCCTCGTCGCGGCGTCCCATGCCGAGACCATCGTCATCAGCATCCCCGAGCAACGCCTCTACGTTTTCGATCCAGCAGGCGACAACATCGCCAGCTATCGCGTCTCCACCTCCAAGTTTGGCTTGGGAGACCAGCCCGGCAGTTACAGCACGCCGCTTGGCCAGATGGAAATCGCCTCCAAAATCGGTGATGGCGCGCCACTCGGCACTGTCTTTAAATCCGGTTCGCGCACCGGGGAAATTTGCAAAGTCAACGCACGCGGACGCGACCCCATCGTGACTCGCATTCTGCGTTTGCGCGGATTGGAAAGACAGAATGACGGAGCATTTGGCCGCGGCATTTACATCCACGGCACCCCGGACGAAATGCACATCGGTCGCCCCGTGAGCTATGGGTGCATCCGCATGAAATCAAAGGATGTGATTGATTTGTTTGAAACCGTGGGCACTGGCACTCGTGTGGAAATCACCGATGAGCGCGTCAGTCGCGGCCTCTTCACCAAAGTCACGCGCCCCCCGGAACGCATCGCGGCAGGCCCCGCGCCAAAGACCGATCCCAATGTCGTCGAGCCACCGAAGCTTGTCGCCACAAGCGCGCCGGCTCCGCTTTCTGTCCCTGAGCAAAAGCCCCGCTCGCAATTCGGCAAATCCACTGCATCCACTAGCGCTACATCTTCTCAGAATAGTTCTGGCGTAACTCTCATGAAAACCTCGGTGCTCTCGATTACCTTCGGAGCGCCACCTGATGCCGGGGATCGTGTCCGCTAGTCGGGCAAGTTGCCTCGCTTCTGCCAGTGCTTCACGTAGCGATCCAGCGAGTCCTCCTTCCGCTGAATCTGCTCCAGCGTTTCCATCGTCCGCTTCAAGCCGCGTGAAAAATACGAATGCCGCGCAGCATCGTAGTCGGCAAAGTCGTCAATCTTGAAAGACGCTCCTGTGTCGAGCGACACCAGCAAAGTCCAGTCGCCCGTCTGGAATGGCTCGGCATCAAGCGTGATCGTATCCACCGCGTAGCGCCACGGCCCGCGCTCAATGGGTGAAAGAAAATTCTCCCGCAAATCGCGCCACATTTCCACGTCGAACGCCTCCGCATTTCGCACCGTCAGCGAAGGCCGCGCGCTCAATTCCTTTCCCCGCTCACGCCCGCCGGACTCTGCAATTGCCAATAACGATTCGCTTTTCCGATGCGCCGTCCGTTGCCCACTGGAGCACGCACATAGCGAAGCAGCGAGGACGAGGACGAGGATGCGCATGGTTCAGTAAACGACTTTGTTCAGCGGGTATTCGATGATGCCCTCCGCGCCCAGCAATTTGAGCTGCGGTAGAATTTCTCGCACCACGCGCTCATCAATAATCGTCTCCACCGCCACCCAGCCGGGCAGCGTGAGATGCGCCACGGTCGGATTGCGCAGCGCCGGGAGCGCCTTCAGCAACTCCGCGAGCTTCTCCTCGGGCAGATTTAATTTCAGACCCACTTTGTCGCGCGCAGCCATCGCGCCGTTGAGCAAAAGCACCAGTCGTTCGAGCTTCGCACGCTTCCACGTGTCGTCGTAGGCCTTCTTGTTTGCGATGAACTGCGGCACGCTCTCCATCAGCGTTTCGAGGATGCGCAGCTTGTTCGCCCGCAGACTCGACCCCGTCTCCGTCACGTCCACGATGGCATCCACGAGATCCGGCACTTTCACCTCCGTCGCGCCCCACGAAAACTCCACCTCCGCAGTCACGCCATGCTTTGCGAGAAAGCGACGCGTCATCTCCACCGCCTCGGTCGCGATCACCTTGCCTTGCAAATCCTTCACCGTGCGAATCGGCGAATCCTCCGGCACGGCCAGCACCCAGCGCGTCGGCTGAGCGCTCGTCTTGCTGAAAAGAAAATCCGCGAGCCGCACCACATCGCTGCCATTGTTTTCGATCCAGTCCCGACCCGTCAGACCGCAATCGAGAAAGCCATGCTCCACATAGCGCGAAATTTCCTGCGCTCGCAGCAGGCGGATCACCAGTTCCGGATCGTCCACGCTCGGCTTGTAGCTGCGGCTGCTGACCGCAATGCGAAAGCCTGCATTGGCAAAGAGCGCAATCGTCGGTTCCTGCAAACTACCCGAGGGCAAACCGACGCGAAGCTGGCGAATTTCATCTGGCATAAAAGCGCACGATTTTAGGCACGCCACTTGTGCGTGGCAATGATGAACCTCGCCCGAAGTGAAAAGAACCGCTCAGACTTACCCCACCTTCAAGTCCGCCTTCGGCTTCACCACGCGCGCAGGAACTTTCTCGGGCAGAAACGGAACTACGAACGCATCGTGAAACGAATACACCGCGTGAAAATCCTTCTTCGAGTCCTTTTCCGTTTTTCCGAAAACGCCCAGCTCAACCAAATTCCACACCAGCTCGCCGAAGTCGTCCGTCTTCGTGATACCCCAGTATTCCAGCACCGTCGGCACCATCGGCCCATATTGCTTCAATGCATAAAGGCGAATCCCCTCGCAGAGCTGCTGCCCCGTCACATGCCCCGTCTCGCCAAGCTGCCGCTTGCGGGTCTTCACCGTGTGATCCAAAGCATCGCGGAGAAACTCATACGCCTCCCGCGTATAGCGAGTGTCCGTCTCAACCAGTTGAGTCACCGCTTCGTTGAATTCTAGTTTTTGCATCGTGATCCTGTTAGCCGGTGCGGACGTTAGCAACGACGGCCCCCGCGTCAACT
>CAMBOD010000183.1 GCA_945868985.1 Prosthecobacter debontii
CCTTCACCATCTCCTCCTTCATCTGCGTGGGCGGCGGTGGTGGTGGCGGTGGTGGTGGTGGTGGTGGCGGGAGCACCGATACCATCGTGATGTTCTCCTTTTTGGCTCCGCCCGTTTCGGCCTTGGAGAAAACTTTCACCGCAAAAATGATCCCTGTGATCGTGAGTCCGCTGACAATGAGCGGAGCGAGCCATTTCCGAAAGCCGGTCGCTTTCTCGTCCTCATCGCCCCAGTCGTCATGAGCGTCCGGAGCAGGCACCGCCTTCGGCGCTTGTTGCGCAACGGGCTTTTCGAGTGTCGCGATATTGCCTTCGTTGTCGTGATTTGAGTTCATGGGAATAGATGTGTCAGCGGCGGGCTCCTGATGTCGCGAGGCCGACTTGTTTGATTCCGAGTTTCACAACGACGCCGAGGGCGTCTGTGACTTTTTCATACTGCGTAGCGCTGCTGCCTTTGATGATTACGGGCACGTCCGGATTCTCGGCCTTCGCCTGCGTGAGTCGCATTTCCAGCGAAGCGAGTGTGACCGGCTCTTTGTCAAAATACATCGCCCCCGCGTCATCCACGCTGATGACTTTGAGTTTGCTCTTCTCATCCGTCTTTTTCTGCGGCGCGTTGCTGCCACGAGGGATGCCGGCTTTGATTCCCTGAATCGTCGCCGTGGTCATCAGGATGAAAATGACCAGCAGCACGTAGGCGAGATCGAGCATCGGTGTGATGTTGATGTCGTCGTAAGGTTTGTCGTCTTGAACTTGCATGGTGCGTGGTTATTTCGAGGCTTTGGTTGCGATGCCGACCTGCGTGATGCCGACCTGACCGATGACGTTAAGCACGTCCATGATCGCCTGATACTGCGCTACGCGGTCGCCTTTAAGAATGATGGGCACGTTGGGATAATCGGCCTTGATTTGCGCGAGGCGTGATTCGAGTTCGCCGAGGGTGACGGGCGTCGTATCGAGGAAAACCTGCCCTGCACCATTGATGGTGATCCCCTTCGCCTTTTTCTCAGCAAGGCTCTTGGTGGCCTCGCTGCCCGCAGGCAAATCAGCTTTCAAACCTTGCACCGACGCCGTGCACATCAGGATGAAGATGACGAGCAGCACGTAGGCGAGATCCAACATCGGAGTGATGTTGATGTCGTCGTAAGGCTTGTCGTCTTGAACTTGCATGGCGTGGTGTTCCTTTCCCGGTTATTCGCCCTTCTCCTTGTAAAATTCGGCCATCTTCGTGACGAACTCATCAATGAAGATGTGCATGTCGTCCTTCGCGTCCTTCACGCGCGAGAGGATGTAGTTGTAGCCGAACAGCGCAGGGATCGCGACGGCCAGACCGGCGACGGTCGCGAGCAACGCAGCGGCGATACCGGGCGCAATGGCGTTCACGTTCACTTCACCAGCAGTAGCCACAGCGGCGAAGGTGATCATCACGCCGACGACCGTTCCGAGCAGACCGAGAAACGGTCCGCCGGAAATGCAGATGGTGAGCAACACGATCAGCTTGTTGATTTTCTGCGTCTCGCGAACGAGCCCGCCGTCGAGCGCGGCGCGGATTGCCTGAATGCTGCGCCCAGCAAGACCGCGGCGCACGCCTTCATGTCTGTCGTTAGCCATACGATGGCGGATTTCCTCCACGCCGATGTGATAGATGCGATATACCGACGAACGGCGCAGTATTTTTGCCTTCTCTTTGGTCACCCGTCCGCCGAGCGACTTGGAGCTTTCGATATCATCGTTATCGAGAACGGTGAGATCGGACGCAACGTGACGCCACTCCTTCATGAATAGCTGATTCCCCTTCGCAATACCGTTCAGATAACTCGTTTTAGCAACCATCACATACCAACTCATCACCCCCATAAGCGCGCAGATGACGATGACGGCCCAACCGTCGAAAGTGAGATTGGAGATGATGATGGCGAATGTGCCGGCCGTGAGCCAACTCAGCCAGTTGGTCGGTTTTTCATCCGCGCCCAGCACGATGGTCTTCGGGCCTTTCTCGCCGCCTTGTGAAGCTGCTGCGAGTCCGATCCAGCCAGCGGGGCGGGCGATTTTGTGGATTTGTAGTTCGTCCAGTTCGCCAGTGAATGGTGTTGCGCCGGAGGTTTTATCTCCGCCGAGGATGAAGTTGCCGTTGA
Organism: Prosthecobacter debontii; assembly: GCA_945868985.1. Classification (GTDB taxonomy): domain Bacteria; phylum Verrucomicrobiota; class Verrucomicrobiia; order Chthoniobacterales; family Chthoniobacteraceae; genus SXWH01. The sequence goes on from CAMBOD010000183.1 coordinate 2,135, forward strand.
TGGCCGGAAGACCTGCGCCGATGGCGTTGGCGGATTCGCCATTTACAAAGAGCGAGGTCTTTGTGCCATCGCTCATCACAGCGATGTGTGCCCAGGAGCCTGGCTGCAAGGGCTGCGGTGCAGCAGCGCGCTGGCCGGAAATTTCGACATATGGCGCGCCTTTATCCAGACCGACTACGAACGAGTTTTTGTCGTCGCGGCGACTGAGGATGACGCCATTTGGCTGCGTAGCCTTCGCCCACACGGTGATCGTTGCTGGCGAATTACCCGTCCACACCAGCGAACCGGATGCGGCAATCGGCACGTTGATTTTCCCGCTGAAAGCGACGCCGCTGCCGATTTGTGCACCGTCGAGTTTTCCACCCGCAGACTCGGTGGTGTTGTTACTCTTCGTGGAGTCACCGGCGTTCTGTCCGCTCTCGTTGAAGTGGAAAACAAGCACGGTATCCGCATCGAAGCTGCCCTTCGCATCATCAGCCTTTACCGCTTTCGCATCGTTTGATCCGAAATACATCCAGAAGTCATTTTTTGCGTTTGGCTTTACGTCGTTCAGCTTCACCCACACGTAGGCTTCGCCCATGAGCGCATCAATTTTTTCGACATGGTGTGTGAGCACCGTCTTGCCGTCCTCGGCAACGAAACGGAGGTCGCTCAGATCTTCCTTCGCCAGCGGATAGCCATCGCCGAAAAGCCGCACCAACACCGTGCTCGCGCCGATGGGCTCGGCGACATTTCCGCCCGCCGCCGTAGTGTCCACGGTGACTTTTTTGCGCATCGTCCACGCGCCATCCCACCAATCACCGGCATGAGCGGCAGCACTGAGCAAAAGCCCGGCGACAGCGACGGTCATCAGTTTCATCCAGTTTGTTTTCGTTGTTCGTGCGATTTCCATGTGAGTCGTTCGTAAAAAAGTGAGTTGGTTTAAAAGTCCGCCCACAGGCGGAAATTGACGCGCGTGTCGTGCGCTTGCGTGGTGCCGATGGAAGTGAGCGGCAGTGCGAGTTCGACGATGCCGTGGAAGTGCTCGAATAATTCCACTTCACTGCCGATGCCGTAGCTCGCAAGACGGAACGACGAATGCTGTCCCGGCAGCGTGTCGTGCAGCGTAAGCGTCCCGGCGTCTGCAAAAGCGTAGAAGCGCCACTCGTTGCCCGTGCTTTCCTCAACCTCCTCTTCCACGCCTTGGTAGTTCTTCTTTTTCACCAAGCGCTTAGTTTTCAAAAGCGACGGAGTGCGGAGTTCAAATGTGCCGAAAATCGCATTATCACCGAGCGCCTCAGCCTCCTTGTAGCCACGAGCCGTGCCCATGCCGCCGCCGCCAAATTGCTCGCTATTCACCAGCGGCTGATCCGCCGCCTGACCGTGCAATTTCAAAAACAACTCCCAGTCTCGCCCAAGCTGCTGCGTGTGCGAAATGTCGCCACGGAAATAGATGAAATTTCCATCCGCCCCGAAGCGGTTGCGGTCCAACTCCGACGCTTCACTGCCCGTGCCACGGATGCCGAGCGTGACTCCGGCACTGGCGGTCGTGAAACCTGTATCCACGCGTTTCGTTTTTCCGGGATTCGCCGCGTCCGCCACGTCGCGACTGTGCAGCCATGTTCCATCCCACGTAGCGCTCACCGGGTAATAAGTGATTGGCGTTTTATCCGTCGTGAGGCCGATGGTCACGGCCTGATCAAAGCGCTTCCAATCCATACCGAGGCTGAACGATTGGTAAAAGCCTTCCTGCGACGGCAAAGTGAACATCCCGCGTAGACCCAAAATTTCCCCGCGCCCAGCAGATGCCACACTGCCAAGCGTCGAAACATTACTATCCTGCTTCGTGCCCGTGAGCATGAGGCTGAACGAATCTATGTCGCGGAAACGCCAGAGGTAATATGCGGAGAATACTTTCACCTCGCTCGTGTCCTGCGGCGACATCTGATAACTCGCACCAATCGTATGGCCGAACTGCCACAGGTTTGCGTAACTGAATGATCCACTGAGGCGGAGGTCGGTCGTATTCGCGCTCGCGCGGTTGTTTAGTTCGACGTTGCCATGGAAGGGCGATTTGTCCTTCACGAGCAACTCCACATCGTAAAGCCCGGGTTCGTCTTCGCGTGCGACGAGCTTCGGCTGCACGCTGCGGTCCGGGTGCTTATTCAAAGCGGCGATATCCCGCTGCACGTCGTTGAAATTGATCACTTTCCCCTCCGCTAACGAGAGCGCCTTGGCCTTGATTTCACTCGGCAGGAAATAACGTGCGCCCCTCACGCGTAGGCTCGCCACTTTTCCGTCAATGACCTCCAGCAGCACGACTCCACCATTACCGCTCTGCTCCGCCACCATCTGGACACGCGTTCCGCTGAAACCTTTTCCATCATACACCTTTTGAAGCGCAGAAGCGGCTTTCTGGATGTCCGCAACCGTCCGGCCCGGCCCGAGGAATGGATAAACCGCCTCCTCAATCTCAATGCGCGGGATATGCTTCGCCCCCAGAACCCGGAACTCCCGAATGAACATCGTTCTTTCCTGCTCCTCTGCACAAAGATGCGTTGTGCAGAGCAGTGCTGAAAGTGCCGAACACAGAGCCACGCGCATCCCCCTGCGATTTGCAGGCGTAGAGATTTGGTAGCGAGCGCTCAGAAACATAGTGCGACAACTTAAAAGCGCTTTCGTGACAGTTGTATGACGGAGCGGAAACGTTCCAGTGAAAGTGAGGCGACCCACTACGCATCCAGTCGGTAGCCAAAACCACGCACCGTCTGAATATGCTCAGCGGCGGACCCGAGTTTGCCCCGCAGGCGACGCAAATGCGTATCCACCGTGCGAATCTCGATCTCTGTCTCCGCTCCCCACACTATCCCCACCAATTCATCCCGCGAAAAAACACGCCCCGGCTGGCGAAAGAGCGCGGCCAGCAGTTTGAATTCAGCAGCCGTCAAATCCACGCGCTTATCCTTCACCTTCACCTCATGCCCATCGAGATCGAACGTAATTTCGCCCACACTTGCATTGCGGACAACCGGTGCCGGCCCTGTGCGGCGCGAGAGGATGGATTTCACACGAAGCGTGAGTTCACGGGGGCTGAAAGGCTTCGTCACATAATCATCCGCCCCAAGTTCGAGGCTGACGATACGATCCACTTCATCCTTCCGCGCTGTGAGCATGATGATCGGTATGTGAGAAGTGCGGGGCTCACTTTTCAGCGCGCGCAACACTTCGATGCCGCTCATGTGCGGCATCATCAAATCCAGCACCATCAACGCCGGCTCATTCCTGCGCGCCTTTTCCAGCGCCTCCCGCCCATCGCTGGCGTGCGTCACTTGATAACCCGCCGCTGTCAGATTCTGCGAAACCAGCTTCACGACATCCTCCTCATCGTCCGCCACCAAAATCTGCTGAATCAAAGCGCTCATGCGAAATGCAACAGGAGCCCTTTAGGCAAGATGGCCGCCTGCATCAGTAAGCAGCGAATGACGATGGAAAACGTTTGTAACACCACCGCACTATTGAGCCCCCTTCGTTACAGCCTCGTTACAGAAGTGTGAAGATATGGCGGATTC
>CAMBOD010000184.1 GCA_945868985.1 Prosthecobacter debontii
GGGAGGAAAAATCCGAGTGCTACATCCCGAGCGTCGTCGGCAGCCTCGTCGAGAGCGGGCGCGAACGCTGCCAGATGCTGCGCTCCAACGCATCGTGGTTCGGCGTGACCTATCGCGAAGACCGCGAACGCGTCGTCGCCAGCATCCGCGCACTGATTTCTCGCGGCGAATATCCCGAGAAACTCTGGGCGTAAAATTACGTCCCGCTTCAAACACCCTCTAAGAAACGCCCGCTCAGATAATCAAACTCCCGCTCATCATCATGCACATGAATATCACAACGAAGTCCCTCTTCCTGTCAGCCCTCACCGGCATTTTTCTCATCCCCCACTCTGCTTCTGCGTTTGAGAGCCTCGGCAAAGGCAACGGCAGCCTAATCGGCGGCGACTTGTCGGACCCGACGGACACCGTCGAACTGGCGATGAATCCCGGCGAAGGAAAAACGGAAGAGGAGATGAAGCCGAAGAACGCGACTTGGGTGAAGATGACTCACTGGCCGTCCGCCGGGCCATACTCGATGCCGCATCAGCGTCACGCGTATCAAAGCTGGGTGGGCTCACCGGCTGCGGGCATTTTCATGAACAAGCCCGAAAAGCCGAAGTGGTATGTGGCTTTCCGCGAAAGCGGCTACGGCGGGCCACAGAAGGAAGCCCCTTATTACTGCGCCATCGAGTTGAAGGACGCGTTCACGCTGACTCATTTCACCATCACGACCGGTGGCCCCGATGTGCCGGATCGCGATCCGAAGGAATGGGCCATCCAGGGCTCAAACACCGGTGAGGAAGACGACTGGACGGACATCTACCACTGCAAAGCCGAGGATCGCAGCGGCACCGCATTCCAGCCCGGCGGTCGCTTCGAGACATTCCTCTTCACTTCGTTCGATTCAGCCAGCCTCGCCAAATCCGTCACGCCCGCTGACGCCAAGAAACTCGAAACCAAACTCGCCGGAAAGAAACTCGTGAAAGCGGACTTCGCGCGCCCTGCGAAAGCATTCACCCATTTCCGCGTCGCCATTTACTCGTGCTTCAATCCGAGTTCGGTCAACTGGATCTACCGCAATCAAAACAGCTTTTACCTCGGCCAGCTCGAATTGTTCGGCGTGCCGGGTGCGAAGGAGAAAATCGTCAAGGCCCCGAAGGTCGAGCCGCCGGTCACGCCACCGTCTGTGGATGCGCCATTCATGGTCACCTACTGGTGCGGCCCGTCGAAAAAGGAAACGACGCTCGAACGCTACAAGGAACTCGCCGATTGCGGATTCAACGTGGCTTTTGCCGCCATTGACAACCTGTGGGAAAAGTCGTCGCAGGAGCAGGACGAACACAACAAAAAGGTCCTCGACCTCTGCCAGCAGGTCGGCATGAAAGCCTTCATCTGGGACGGCCGTATCGCGGGCGTTGGTAAATGGGACGAAGCCCCCACAGCCGCGACCATTCCGCAAATCACGAAGGCCCTCGATGAAATGATCGCCCGACATTCATCCCATCCCGCATTTCTCGGATTCATCATGGGCGATGAAATGGGAGACAAGGTGCATCAGAAGCTGGGATTCGTGAACCAATACCTGATGAAGAAAGACCCGAAGCACGTGCCCTATTACAACAACCTCCCCAACTACGCGAGTTCCCCCGTCATCCATGAAAAAGAAACTGCGGCTTATCTGAAAATCGTGAAGCCCGCGTTCTATAGCTGGGATGCCTACTGGCAACTGCACGAGGACAACGAAGGGCGCTATTATTTCGACAACCTCGAAGTCGTGCGGCGGCAATGCCTGAAGGCAAAAACCCCCTACAACCAGATAATCTGCTCCATCGAACACATGGGCTACCGCAGGTGCAGCGAAGGCGATCTCCGCTGGCAGGTCTGGACCTCGCTCGCCTATGGATCCAGGGGCATCACCTACTTCACCTACTGCCACGTGCCCGGAATGGCCACCGGCGACGCCCCCGGCTTCCTCGACAAACAAGGCAACCGCTCCTTCAACTGGATCAACGGCCAGAAAATCAACCAGCGCATCGTCAAGCTCGGCCCCACGCTCGTGAAACTCACCTCCACCGGCGTCTATCACACCAACCCCACCGTCAATACCGTCCCGCTCCTGCCCGAAGCACCGGTCGCAAAAATCGAAGGCGGCAACGTCGTGCTCGGCTGCTTCAAAGACGCCGCGGGGAAAGTTTACATCATGCCCGTCAACAACCACACCGGCGCAAAAATCACCGCCAAGCTGACCTTGGGCGGCAAATTAGCCACCGCCGCCGAAGTATCGCAGGAAACCGGAGCACTCCTCCCCGCCACCCCTGCCCCCGGCAAAGTCCTCGAAGTCACCCTCGAAGCCGGCGAAGGAAAATTGTTCCTGCTAAACTGATCCAGCGAGGGTCGTAACACGCGACACCTCCTAATGATGACTATTACTTCCCGCATCGTATCGCTGCTCGTGCTTCCGTTGGTGACCGCCACTTTGCTGGCCGCACCGGAAGAGCCACCGAAAGCGACGAAAAAAAGCGCCGCACCATCGCCCGACAAATCCGCTGCGGATAGCGAGGCGTTTTTTAACAGCGCGAAAATCCCGCGCGTGGATATCACGATTGGACTGACACCAGGCTTCGTGAAACCCCTCGGCCCGCTGCTCGCCGAGCCGCGCAAATACATCAAGGCCACGCTCACCGTGGACGGCAAAGTGTATCCCGATGTCGGCATCCATCTGCGCGGCGGCTCCGGCAGTTTCCGGCAGGTCACCGAGAAAGCCGGCTTCACCATCAGCATGGGGAAATTTGGCGGGAAGGAGAAATTTCACGGTATGTCGAAATGGCACCTCGCCAACTCCGCGCAGGACGGCAGCTACCTTTCCGAACTCGTCTGCGGCGAATTGCTGGGCGCTGCGGGCGCACCGGCTGCGCGCATTCATCACGCAATCGTGAGCGTCAACGGCCAGATGCGCGGCTTCTACTATTTGAAGGAAGGCTACGACTCGCAGTTTCTGAAGCGGCATTTCAAAAACGCGGACGGCAATTTCTACGACGGCGGATTCCTCCGCGATGTGGATCAGCAGCTTGAACTCACAAGCTCCAAGGACGACGTGAAGGACTGGGCCGACTTGAAAGCGCTCACCGCCGCTGCCCGCGAGCCCGACCCGCAAAAGCGTTTCGAGGGCTTGGAAAAGCTGCTCGATATGGATGCCTTCATCAACGCCTTCGTCGTGCTCACTATCGTCGGAGATTGGGACGGCTACATCTACAACCGGAACAACTATCGCGTTTATCACCACCCCAAGCTCGACAAAATCACCTTCATTCCATCGGGCATGGACCAAGAATTTTTTCACGTGCGGGGGCACGCAGCCAGTGCTGAACAAGTCACGGCATATCCACCCATCGGCCCCAATCCCTGGGCCGGCCCGAGAACCCCACAGGGCCTCGTCGCACAAGCCATTTATTCCACGCCGGAGGGCAAAGCGCGATATGTAAAGCGCCTCACCGAGATCAACAGGACGCTGATGGATCCCGAAAAATGGAACAAGCGCCTCGACGAACTTCAAGCGCGACTCCAACCCGAAATCGCCAAAGTGGATCCCGCTGCCGGAGCCAATTATCCCAACGAGGTCAAACGCATCCGCAACTTCTTCAACGTCCGCAGCAAGGCCATCGAGCGACAGCTCAAATAGCTCCTTGTCCCCGCCTCAAAAATCAATCCGCACGATAGTGAATTTGCGTGGATTGCCGTCCGTTTCGATCATCACGCGTTCGCCGAGTTCGGTTCCTAGAAGGCTTCTGCCGATGGGCGAAGTCCAACTCACCCAGTCCGGATCGAAATGTGCCTCGTCCACGCCGACGATGCGGAAGCTCGCAGTATTTCCGTCCGCATCGCGAAGCTGCACTTTCGCCCCGATCACCACAGCTTCGGGAGTCTCTACGGGACGCTCGACGATGGTGACGGAAGCGAGGACGCGCTCGATTTCCGCCACGCGCTCGCCGTCGGCATTCGCCAGCTCGGCGCGCAGCCGCTTTGCGCCGTCCGCAGTCATGTAGTTCGGTGCGCCGGGTGGAAGTCCCGGTGTCGTCCGTGTCCGCGTGGAGCGCTCCAGCGGCGTGTCATCTTCCTTGGTGAAAGCCTTGCTCATTTCTCATCGAATGCGATCCCGTAACGCTCGCGCAACGAAAGGATGAGCGTCTTCAACTCCGCATCCGGCAAAGGGCGGGCGAAGATCAAAAAGCGCGCGATTTCACCATCAAACGACTCGTGCCCCGGATGATTCGTCGCGTCGCGTTCCTGGCCGATGGACATCTTGGACGGATTGGCCTTCGGGTTCACAGGAATTTCCTTCTGCCCTACCGGCGTGGCGCTGTTCACGAAGAGTTCCAGCTTCACCTTGCCTGTGCCCGCCGCCATGCGCCCCGCCACGATGTAGAAACGCCCCGTCTCAAGCTTTGGCCCCAGCACCTGTGGATTGTTTTTGTCAAAGCGCCCGAACGAGACGCCGTTTCGCGCGCCCCACCACGCTGTGTTGTCGTCATTGAGGCATCCCCACACACCCTCGAAGTTGTCGCTGTTTTTCAAGTTGCCGAAAAAAGAATTCACATCCTTCAGTCCGACGCGCTGCTTGTGCGCGGCGAGCACCGTGACCCATGTGCAGCCGCCGCCCTGCGTGAGCGCATCAAACGCGTCCTCGTCCATGCACGTGAGCTCCTGTTGCAAAAAGACGAGCGAGTTGTGCCCGTTCAATTCCCTCACCGCCTTGCGCACCGTTGGTTGCCCCGAGCCCTTTACCTTCCGTCCTTCATCGCGGCTCACAAAATCCTTCGCCGCAAAACCAGTTACCTGATTTTGCCAGAGCGAAACACGACCGTCCTCCCCGGCGGTCACGCCGCGATCCGCATCGAGATCCAAAATCGCCTCCTGCGCAAAACACGGCAGCGCGATAAAAGTGAAGAAGGCTGCAAAGTAAGTGGCGGCTCGTTTCATGGCATGACAATACCCGAATAATGAAAGCTAGCCGACCTCCGAGTTCGTCGGATCGATGATCGTCCTCACCTCGGATACGCGATTGGCCGGAAAGCCGCCCTGCTTCGCGTGCTCGCGAACCAGTTCTTCGTTCGGCGCGATGTAAACGCAGTAAACTTTGTCGTCCGTCACGTAGCTCTCGACCCACTGGATTTGTGGCCCGAGTTTGCTGAGGACGCTGCATGATTTCTGTGAAATTCCCTGCAACTCCGCAGTGGTGAGTTTTCCGGCTCCAGGGATTTCGCGCTCGATGATGTATTTTGGCATAGACGCTCAAAGGAGTTGGTTTTCTTTGCTCCGGCAATGACAAAGGCCACCGCACCCAAACTCCATGGCTCTCAAAGCAATCATCTACAAAGCAGTCATCCAGATTTCGGACATTGACCGCAGCATCTACGGCGACCACGCGCTCACCATCGCGCGCCACCCTTCCGAGACGGACGAACGCATGATCATCGCCTGCTTGCCTTCGCACTGAACGTGCCGCCGAACAACGACGTCAGTGTTTACAGCTTTGCCTCCAGCACGAACGTCTAGTGGAAAGCCATCGAATCAAAACTCACCCGCATCCAGAATCTTCCCGTCTGGATCAGCGACGGCACCCGCTCCATCGAAGTCGCTCCCGTGCGTCTTTGTGGCAACGAAATTCAAGGCGATCTATCGCGACGGCAACG
>CAMBOD010000185.1 GCA_945868985.1 Prosthecobacter debontii
CAAACGGTGCCAGCGACCGAGTGATCAGCCTGAGCACACCAGCGGGCGGGACATTCACCCTCGATGCCAGCGGCAGTGAAACCTTCGCGCTGTCCGGCGGTATCACCAGCGCCGGGACGAGCGGCACATCCACGCTGATACTCACCGGCAGCGGCAATGGTTCGGAGAGCGGTATCATTGCGAATGGCACGGGAGCAAACACCACTGCAGTCACCAAAAACGGTAGCGGCACATGGACGCTCGGTGGGGGAAATACCTACTCCGGCGATACCTCAGTGAATGGCGGCACGCTCGTGGTGGGTGGCTTTATAGTCGGCAGCACTGCTGTGAATGCTGGCACTCTTGTGGTGAACGGCACGATTAGCGGCAGCACGTCGGTGAGCAGCGGCGGCACACTTGCTGGCAGCAACGGCACGTTGGGAAATGTCACGGTCGAGAGCAGCGGCACATTCTCACCTGGTGGTAACGGGACCGGGAGCCTGAGGGTGAACGGCGACCTTGAACTGAAAGCATCCTCCAACTTCAACGTGCAGTTTGATACGGACGGGGGCTTCGTGGATGCGATCAGCGTCAACGGCAACTTGACCATCGTCACTGGCGCAGTGTTCAACGTGAGCGATATCGGCTCGGCACCCGACGGGTTCCTTAACTTCCCCAACGACATCATCACCTACAGCGGCACATGGAATGGAGGCACATTCCTAGGTCTGCAAGACGACAGCATCTTCACCAGCGAGGGAATCACCTATCTGATTTCCTACAACGACAATGATATCAATGGCCTCGGCCTACACGCGGTCACATTAACGATAGTGCCCGAGCCCGGCGCTGCCGTGACGCTACTCGGCGGCCTCGGAATTCTGCTCGGCGTGCGCAGGCGCAGGGCATGTTCAAACTTGCACGGCAAACCTAGAGTGCTGTGAAGAAAACGCAGCGTGACAACGCCGGTCGAAGCGATTTGCAGCGGACGCTATAAGGAAATCCAAGTCAGACGCGGCGAAAGGCGTGATTACTTAACGCCGGCGGGTTTTACTCCGGCAGCCCCAGGTGCGTGCTTCACGATGAAATCTACGATGGGCGTGGGGTCGGGCAGGCTGTGGGGACGATGACCGCCTTTGGGTTTGCGGATGACGACGACTTCGCCGCCGAGTTCCTTGTAGCGTTTTTCGACGACGAGGCTGTTTCCTTCGATCGGCACGACCCAGTCGTGCATATCGCCGCAGACGATGAAGATTGGGATTTTCGCCTTCGCGAGCGGGGCGAGGTTGTCTATGGGGTTGCCCTTGTAGGCGCGGGCCTGCTCCTCGTTCAGATTGTAAGCGCGCAGACACTCAGCCCACTCACGGCCATACATTTTCACCATTCTGCCCTGGCTGCCTGCGCCACCGCCGGGCCAGCTCCTAAAATCGCACACCGGCGCATCGAGATACATGGAGGCCACACGCTGCGGGTGGCGGATGCCGTAGTTCAAGGCATACAGTCCGCCGCGGCTGAAGCCTTCGAGCACGACCTTCGGGTTCACGCTGTAGGTTTTCACGGCGTAGTCGTAAAATTTGTCCATCGCGTCGAGAGCGACCGGTGCGCCGTATAGGCCGCCGATTCCCACGTAGGCGACGTGAAATCCTTTGCCGAGCAGCGCGATGTCCGCCTGTGGATCAATGCCGAAAAACTCCGTGCGCCAGATCCAGGGTTTGCCGGGGGCGGGCGTCTTGGGCAGCACCATGAGGCCGTCGCGTCCGTCCACTTTGAAGTTCTGGATTTCGTAGCCGTTCCATTCGGGCTTCTTTGCCTCCTGAGCTGCGGCTGTGTGTGAAAAAACGGCGAGTAGAGCGAGGATGAGCGTCGTCAGAACGCTGCGGCGTGCGATGGCGTTTGTTTGGGATTTGGTGATGGATTGCATGAGCGTTCGCGACTTGTGGCAGAGTAAAGGAGAACGGTCATCGTTTTTTTCGCGCGAAATTTTGCGGGAAGATTCCGGTCATTCTTGCAGAGATAGAAAAGAAGGATTTCTCGGCTCTGCTGCTGAAAGTTTTTCGCGCTGCGCCTTGAGTGATTGCACGAACTGCCATGTTTCGATTTTTACCTCCTTCGCAAGTTCTCCGAATGAACCACCGATGACGCGCAGCCAGCGTCCGTGTGTGAGCCACAAAAAACTCATGCAGCCGATTCCGAGCACACGAATCGTCGCAGCGCGCCAGCCGCGTGACCAGTCGGCGTCTTTTGCCGCTAGGCGGTCGCGGTGAAATGTGATGTGGCCGCTTTCATCGCGGAGAATCAGTCCGCACATTTGCTCAATCGGAGCATCGCCGCAGTTTCGCTGGATGAGGCGATAGTAACCGGTGCTCACGATTTCCACGACAAGCAGGATGAGCATTTCAGCCTGCGCACCAAACCAGCGCCGGATGCGATTGAACCAGCGAAAGCCGAATGTGGTTGTGATAAATGTGCCGCCGATTCTCCGCAGGCCACAGCCAAGTAGTCGTGAGTGCTCCGCTTCCTCGCGGAACCACAAATCAATCACGTGCGCTGCGTCCGCGTGAACGCTCCGCGCTTTTTCCGCATCGAAGCCGATAAGGCGACATTCACCACCACCGTCTCCGAGTTGGTATTCGGCAAGTGACTTCGCGAGTGCGGCGCGTTTCCGTTCTGGCATGTTTAGCGGCGCTTCCCATTGCGGCTCGGGGCGGTTGTTGCGGTTGACCTCGAAGTGACGAATCCAGTGTTTGTAGTTCATAGTTTTTAGGCGGCTGTGTGTTGTTTCAGTTGCTCCAGTCGTGCGACGACTGCGGCGACGGTTTCTTTCAGCGTGCTGGTGCCGGCGGTGACGCCGACGATTCCGGAATTTTCAAACCACTCTTCACGGAGTTCCTCGGGGCGCGTGATGTGGATAGCCCGGCGGCCTGCGACTTTCGCGGCGGCGACGAGTTGGAGCGTGTTGTTGCTGTTGCTGCCGCCCACCACGACGAGGGTGTCGCAATCTTCGAGCAGCTTTCGCAATGCAGTTTGCCGGTTTTTCGTCGGCTGACAGACGGTGTCGCGGAAGAGCACTTCGCTCGCGGAAAAATGCGCGCGCAGCGCGGCGACGATTTCATTCACGCGCTCGATGGGCTGTGTGGTTTGCGAGACGACTCCGTAGCGGGGCGCAGCGGGGAGTTTGGAAAAATCGGCCTCGCTTTCGATGACTACGGCTTCCGCGAAATCGCCGATGAGGCCCTTCACTTCGACGTGGCCCGGCTTGCCGATGACGACGGGATGGCAACCGAGCGCGATGAGTGTGCGGAGTTGATCGTGTGCGTGCCGGACGAGCGGGCACGTTCCGTCCGCCACGCCGAATCCCGCTTTCCGCCAATCCGCTCGCGCTTTGTCGCTCGCGCCGTGTGCTGTGATCATGACTTGCGGAGTCGGCGCATCGCCCGGTGTATCGAGTTGACCCTCGCGCACGCCGAGCGCCGCGAGCCGTTCGCGGACGACTGGATTGTGGACGAGTTCGCCCAAAATGGTGAGCGGCCCGTCCGCCGCGAGTTGTTCCGCCTGCGCAATGGCGTCACGAACGCCGAAGCAAAGGCCGTAATGTTCTGCTAGTTGTATTTTCATAGAGCTTTGTATGGCAAAGTATGTATTCAAAAAAAGATGCGATGTGTGTGAGTGTATCTTCGTCGCCATAACGAGCGACTGGCATAGATCCCGAGAATTGCGCAAGGGATAATGCCGAAAATGGATATTCCAAACTCAATGCCATGCATCCACACTCTGCCGAAGCATATTGCTTGGAAGGCGGGTTGATGAGATGCAATTCGGAAGCCAGTTGGCTCGCGGCCAGAAGCATCCTGGTATACGTAGACTAAGCTGCCGTTCCACACCCCGATGGTTGCTAGCGAAGAGGCATCACTCAACACGTCCCTATCTGCTGCGGCATCGTGGTGGGGGTAGGTTTTTTCAATCCAAGTCCACGTTACATCCACGCAGGTGGAAATTCCGCATAACACAATCGTGACGGCGACCATTCTGAGCAAGAAAGCACGGTCGTTATCCTTTCGCTTTTGCTCTTCTGCTTTAGAATGTTCAGTCATTCCTTCCTCCCTGCTTTCACGATGCTTTCGAGCACCGAGAGGTATTCTGCGAACGCCGTGCGGCCTTTTTCCGTGAGCGCGTAGCTGGTCTGCGGACGGTCGTTGTAGATTTCCTTGGTGATGGCGACGTGACCGGCTTCGTGGAGCGTGCGGAGGTGGGTTACGAGGTTGCCGTCGCTCATTTTCAACTCCGCCTTGAGGTCCTGAAACGGCCAGCTCGGACGCGTGGCGAGCAGGGTCATGATTCCCAGCCTGCCGCGCTCGTGGATGAGCTTGTCGAGCTTGTCGAAGTCGAACATGAGCGGTCAGACGTTTGTTTTCGCAGCGCCGCGCGGCCACGTGCAGGCGGCGTAGATGAGGTGAAATCCGCCGAAGGTGACGGCCATGAGCGAGTTTCCAAATTGCCAATCGTTGATTTTCAAAAGGCCCTCAAACGGAAAGCCAGTCTTCATATTTACGAAGGCAACGAGACCGAAAATGAGAAACGTCCACCCAAGCCATACCAGCGAACGCGGCGCAAAATGCGTCGTCGCCAAAAGCCCTACGCCGTGCAGAACGATCCAGACCAAGGGAAGTGCGACGAAGGGCGTAAAGAATGGGTTGAAACTCATGCAAACTGCGATGGCGCTGATGACTCCCGCTGTCAGGTGCGCAGGCAATAGTGCGAGGAGCGCCATTTTCATCCCGGACGAAATAAACGCATCGCCCCGGCGCTTCGCGTCGCGACGGATGAAGAATGCATTTGCCAGACACGTGAGTATGAAAACGGCGAGCCATGTTGCGAAAAATGCGGTGTGGCGGTGAAAGTTTGCGCTCTGCATGGCGGAGAGTCCGATCCCGGCGACTAGTGCAAGGCTCCCTCCGACCAAGGCAGTGGGCGCGGAGATGGCGCGGTAGATGGTGGCTTTCTCCATGAGGGAACGGATGACGCGGAGGTGTTCTTCGGCTTCTTTGCGGTGCATGGCGGCGGACTTTGTTCGGCAAAGCTCAGCTTTGCAAGACAAAGTTTGTGCGGTTTGCTGTGATTTTATGAAAAAGCTGTGGGCTCATTTGCACTCTGCGAAAACATGATTACGTTCCCGCACGGCTTTGGTTGGGTGCGGCCGGTGCCTTGTAGTGGGGGCGCCGGCCGCCTCTTTTTTTGCGGGTTATTTGCCGAAGACTTCGCGCAGGTATTTGCGGCTTTGAGTGGCTATGATTTCGGGGCCTTCCTCGAATTTGAAGACTTCGACGGAGACCGTGCCGTCGTAGCCAGTCGTGCGAAGTGCGGCGGCGATGGGGTGAAAATCCACATCGCCAAAACCGGGGCCTTTGAGGTTTGTGTCGTTGGCGTGGAAATAGGCGAAGCGGCCTGCGCTTTCGTGGATGATTTGCGGGATCGGCTTTTCCTCGGAGGACATGGCTTTCACATCGAGGATGATGCTCATTGCGGGACTGGCGAATTGTCCGGCAAAGCGAATGGCTTCCTCGGCGGTGTTGATGAAGTTGGTTTCTACAGGGGCTAGCGGTTCGATGCAGATCACGACACTGCGATCTTCTGCGCGTTTCACAGCGTCGCGGAAAACTTCCGTGGCCCACGTCCATGCCTGCTCGTGAGCGA
>CAMBOD010000186.1 GCA_945868985.1 Prosthecobacter debontii
ATCGCAACTGGACGCCCAGCGAAAAATACCGCGCCGAGTTTTCCAAAAAAACCATCCCCGAGCCACCCACGCTCTTCGATAAATACGACAGTCGTCCCGCCGCATTGCTCGAAAACCGGCAGACCATCGCCCGCGACCTCAACCGCAACGACCTCAAAATGGACCCGCCCGATGGCATCACCGGCGACGCCCTCACCCGCTGGAAATACCAGCGCTACATGCAGGACTACCTCGCCTGCGTCCAAAGTGTGGACGACGGCATCGGCAAAGTCCTCGACTACCTTGACGCCCACGACCTCACCAAAAATACCCTCGTCATTTACACCACCGACAACGGCTTCTTCCTCGGCGACCTCGGCCTCTACGACAAACGCTTCATGTATGAACCCAGCCTCCGCGTCCCCCTCCTCGTCCGCGGCCCCGGCGTGAAAGCAGGCACCGTCACCGACTCCTTCGCACTCAATATAGACTACGCCCCCACCTTCCTCGCCGCCGCCCGCGAAAAAATCCCCGCCGACATCCAAGGCCGCAGCCTCATCCCTATCCTCCACGGCGCACCGCCCGCCGACTGGCGCACGGCCATGTATTACCGCTATTACCACGACCCCGGCCACCACAACACCCGCGCCCACCTCGGCATCCGAACTACCACCCACAAGCTCATCCATTATTGGAAAAAAGACGCATGGGAGATGTTTGATCTCACCACCGACCCACAGGAACAACACAACCTCGCCAACGATCCCGCCCAAGCCCCCAAACTCGCCGAACTAAAAACCCAGCTCGCCTCTTTGAAAAAAGAGATGAAAGACGAAGATCAATTCGCCACCACCCAACCCAAAGAGGGCGTGGACGCTCAAAAACCCTTCAAGCCCCTCGGCGTAAAAACCATCCCCGAAGCCATCTTAAAGAGCGTTCGCTGAATCAGTGTCCGCGCGACGAGGACCGTCATCGGACGTTTCTTTATTTCGCCGCAGGAGGGGGCGAATGAATGGGATGACGAACACGAGGCTGATGAGGTGTGTTGGAATGCGCCACCACCACGGGAAAACTGGGTTCCATTTGTGAGGCGGCGATTTAGAAAACCACGGACGTGATGTGCGCGACCACGTGATAAATGCGTCAGCGACTGGGAGCATTCCGCCGAAGTGGCGCCTATCGCCATTCCAGGTAAAAGGCATGGCGAGTGTTTCAGTTGCTTGAGTGATTCGCGCGGCGGCGTCAGTGTCGCCAACTATGCGTGCAACCCCGGCGGTGACTGCGGTGGCCGATGTGCTGATGCCGAATAGAAGTGGGCCGGAATCAACGTCGCCGCTTCCGTTCACGCCTTTTGGATACTCACGAACTCCGGGCAGTCCGAGTCGCGTTGTCATCATCTGCTCGCGGAAATTTTCGTAAAGCTCGGCACCAAGCTCGGGTGACGCCTCGGAGAGAAAACGAATCGTAATGCACATGGAAGTGGCGCGTGGTCCGTCGAGAAGTGCTCCGGTTTCGGTATGCACACGATGGCCGAGAAGTCCTGTCGCCGGATCACGGAGGGAGCGCGCTGCGGTGATCCAGCGTTCAATGGTGGAGTTGTAGCTAGGCGTGAGAATGCGGTCACACGCATAGAGAGCGAAGATTGCTGCTGCGCTGTCACACGTCCACGCTTCGCCATGGTAGGCTTGTAAGTAGGGCGTTTGCGCCGCTGTGAATGCTGCCGCAATTTCATCGCAACGTGCGCGGAGTGTATCCACTTCCTGTGTTTCGCGTGCCTTCTCAGACTGTAGCGCCAAAGTTCCTGCATGAAGCGTGGCTGACCAGCCCGCATAGAAAATGCCGTATTGCGGATGTAGATGTTGTGAAAATACAGCCTTGTTCGTTGGCGAATCCACCCGCGCCATTGCCCATCGTGCTTCATCAAGAAAATGCTGCCGCAAAGGTGAGTTTTCTTGCTCGCGCAGTCCTGCTTCGACATTTGCGAGTCCGTAGAGGCAGTTCATAAAAAAACGCCCTTCAGGAAAGAGGCGCTGCATATCGGCGTCCGCTCCACTCTCAATAGCTCTGCGTAGGAATTTCAACTGCGCACGAACGTCTGCTTCAATCGGAGTGTGCGCAGAAATTGTGGTTCCGCTTTGCGTGTAGAGTCGGGCGTTGATGATGAGGATGACCGCCAGCACCAAAACTGCGATTACTCGACGAAGAAAGCGTAAGGCGCGTTTCATCCGATGATGTGAGTCATTGAGCTAAACTCCCGTCTTTTGGAGCTGTCTGCGGAGGACCCAGCGGAGGAGGATGAGTTGGACGAGGGAGGTGAGGAGGAGGATGGCTCCGTTGCGGAACCAGACGCTCGTTGTCCAGCCGCCTTCATTTTTGCCGAGATAGAAGTGGTGTTTTTCGGGGCTGAAGAAGGGGTTGATGCGGTAGTTGCGGCGGTAGTCGTTTTGCTCGGTTTCGGCTTTGGCGACCATGTCGGCAATTTTCTGATTTTCGTAGAGTTGGCTGGCGGTGATGCCGAGGACTTTGGTGCGGAAGTCGCCTTTGCTGGTGGGGCTACCTGCGATGATTTCGTCGGCGCGTGCGAGGCGGCGGTCAATTTCGCGGGGGCTGCCTGCTTCAAGTCCGCTGAGCTGGGCGAGGGTGTCTTTTAAATCATCCAGGCGGTCGTCCTCGGTTTCGCTGCGTGTGGGCTTGGCGGCGAGCGTTTCGATCATGCGCTGGAGTTCCTGCTGCCGTGTGGCGAGAGGGTTGAGTTTTGCCTGTGCGACGACGAGAGCCTCGTAGCTGTAGTGCGTGGCGACGATGCGGCTGATGAGCGGGACGCGGAGTTTTTTGTCGCCTTCCATGTCGCTGGCGACGCGTTTATTTTCGAACCAGCGCTGGAAGGAATAGAGGAGTCCGGGGTCTTTGTTCATCTCTTCGTATTTGATGAGTGCGCCGCCGAAGATGAGCTGCGGGATGAGGATGAGCGGGACGAGCATCGCACCGGTCTTGGAGTTCGGCACGAGTGCGGAGACGAGCAGGCCGAGGGAGATGCCGCTGACGGCGGTGAGGAAGGTCCACAGGAAGTATTCCCAAAACATTCCGCGCACTTCGAGGATGCTGTTGCCGACGATGACGAAGAGCGCGCACTGGAGGGCAGAGAAGACGCAGAGAGTGAAAAATTTTGCCGTGACGTAGTAGCCGATGCCGACATCGAGGTTGCGCTCTCGCTGGAGGACGGCGCGGTCGCGGATGATGTCCTCGACACTGTTCATCAATGCGAGAAAGAGCGCGACGAGCAGCGCGATGAATATGTAGGTGGGGACGTGAAATGCGGAGGCGAAGACGTAGGGTCGATCCACGTCATCGGTGAAGTAGAGCGCCCAGCCAACAATCGCGCCGAGCACCGGCGGGGCGAGAAGTGTGACGAAGAGGCTGGCGACGTTGCGGAGCTTTGAGAGGAATGCGCGGCGCAGGAGTGTATTAAATTGTAGCCACTCGGCGCGCCAGCGGAGTTGGCGCAAGGTGCCGGGAACTGGCGCGGGCTTGGGTTTGGCGGGGCGCGGCACAGGCACGGAGACGTTGGTCTGCGGGCCGGCAAAGCTGACGGTGCTCATCTGCGCGGGAGGCTCGATGGTGCTCGGGGCGGGGGATTTTCCCGACCGGGTGAAGTTCAACTTTACGTCCTGCGTGAGGCGATGGGCTTCGTAGCGGTCGCGCCAGAAATCCGGCGAAAAGCGGCGCGCGGGAATGAGCTGTCCGTTGCTTCCCTCCTCCAGAAGTACATCGCCGCTGAGGTCGTGGAGCGGTGTTTCGAGCACATCGAAACAGAACTCTGCGCTGTCGGCGCTGCGTTTAGCTGCATCAGCCGTCATGCCTTTTTCCTCGATGGCTGCCTCGGCAAAGTAGTCGAGCATCTCCGCCGGTTTGCCGTGGAAGACGAGCTTGCCGCCGCGGTCGAGGAGGATGGCTTTGGTGAACATCGAGAACAGCCGCGCGCTGGGCTGGTGGATGACGACGAAGACGATCTTGTTGTGCGCGATGCCACGGATGATTTCGATGACGTGCTCGCTGTCCTTGCTGCTGAGGCCGCTGGTGGGTTCGTCGAAAAGGAAAATGTCGGCGCTCGAAATCATATCGAGGCCGATGTTCAGGCGTTTGCGTTCGCCGCCGGATAGCGTCTTTTTTTCGGCGGAGCCGACGATGACGTCGCGGCGCTCGGCGAGTCCGAGTTCCACGAGGCGGCTGTCCACGCGGCGCTCGCGGTCGTTGAAGCTGAGGTGCGGCGAGCGAATCGCGGCGGCGTAGGTGAGGTTTTCCTCGACGGTGAGGTGTTCGTCGAACGCGTCGTCCTGCGGGATGTAGGCGATGAAGCGTTTGAACTCGTCGAGGTTTTCGTAAAGCTCCTGGCCGTTGAGAAGCACCTGGCCGCGCGATGCGGGGAGGCGGCCTGCGATGGCGCGGAGCAGTGTGCTTTTTCCCGAGCCGCTGCCGCCCATCACGCACACGAGGTCGCCGCGCGTGAGGGAAAAGCTGATGCCGTCGAGCGCGGTGACGTTGCCATTGCCGCCGAAGTGGCACGTGAGATCGCGCAGTTCGAGTGAGGAGACGATGTTGCGCTCCTCCTCGATGATGCGCTCGCTGAAGTCGCAGCGCAGGCCCTGACCGGCATCAATGCGGATGAAGTCGCCATCATTCAAATCGCACGACCCGCCGACGGGAATGACTTTTTCGCCGACAACAACGGGACGATCCGCGGCGGTGACTTCGAGTTTACCGACCTTGTTGTCGTAATCGCAGAGCACGCGCAGCAGCACGTCGCCGGAGGTGCCGGGCGAGAGCAGAATATCGTCGGTCTCCAGCAAGCTCGGGTTGTTCGAGACTTTGTAGGCGCTCTTGTAGCTCTTGAGTTGAAAGCGAACGCCGAGTGCGCGAGCGCGGCGGCGGAGGTCGGCGAGGGTGAGTTCGGCGTCGTGGTGGAAGATGATGCGGTCTTCGAGCGTGGCGTTCAGCATCGTGCTGCTGCGAAGCGCGACGCCGTTGAGCAGTGCATCCACATCCGCGAGCGCGCGCACTTGCACCTTCAGGCCGAAGCGCACTTCGAGCACGCTGGCGCGAGTGCGGACGCGGGAGAGTTCCACTTCGTCCTTGTCGTTCAGTTCGACGAAGACCTGCGTGGCGAAGACGCCCTTCTTCGCGTTGAAATAGTAGGTGATGTCTTGAAACGTGAGCACCTGTTCGTCGAGCACGACGCGCTGGCCGGGGTAGATACGGCAAAATGTGCCGGGCAGCAGCGGGCGTCCGCGCACGAAGACAGTGCGTTGCGCTGCGTTTTTCACCAGCACGAGCGCGTGAAAACGGAAGGCGACGAGCCGCTCATCGGCGTGAAATCCTTTCAGCCAGACATCGGCCTGCGCATCGCGGCCAAAGGTGAGGATTTCGAGTGGCAACTCACCCGACTGCGCCACGGATTTGTCCGCTTTTTCTCCGCTTTGGAGTTGGTGGACGATTTCGATGGCCTGCGCCGCCATGCCGAGGCGATCCATGAATGCGTAAAAGGAAGGCATCTGCTTCTGCCCTTCGCCGACCCGCGCGATGATGTCGTAGAGTTGCACGCCGAGCATGATTTTTTGCTCGGGGCCGAGCACGCGTGAGAGGCGGTCGGCCATGGCATTGATGTCCTGCTGCTGGCCCAGCGCATCGCGGAA
>CAMBOD010000187.1 GCA_945868985.1 Prosthecobacter debontii
ACACCACCGCAATAATGAGCTCCCTTCGTTACAACCTCATTGCAGGCATGTGAAGATATGGCGGATTCTGTGTTACGACGGAAAAGGCGACCACGGAAATGCACACTGAGCCCAAAAAAACTCAGGTTATTCTATGTCGAGGAGGTGTCTTCAACTCTCCCCTCTGGCACTATTTTCCTCCCAAACTACACCACCATCTCGGTAAATTCGCGCAAGCTGCTGCGCTCATCTTCGGGGAGGTCTAGAAAGAGGACGGTGGTTTCGTATTTCGCGCGACCGAGACGGCGGGAACTCAAGACGATCCCATTGACGGGCGTGCGCTGGGGACCGAGGCGCGGGTGTTCCCATGCGAGGCAGATGATCATTTCCGCCATCGGCGTGAAGCGCCACGGGCTCTCGAATGTTGCGCCGCGTTCTCCGAGCCGGAGTTGCTGGCAGGTGGTTTCGTCGGCTCCGTGGTCGAGAAGCAGTCTCGTTGCACGTTGTTTCGATTGAGGAATCCGGGAGTGCATAGTTTTGGAAGGGTGCGCGTGAAAGTAACCCACTCCCTCGATCTGTCAAAAAACACATGCGATTTTCTTTATTAATGAGGTTCACCATTTTGCATTCCTGCGGTGGCAGGGGGTGAAAAAAATTTGCACTTCACATTGAATGAAGTCATGCGGCGTGCGTCTGATTCCGCACACACTATGAAACACCTCGTATTGCTCCTCGCACTCGCATTCACCCTCTTCGCCGCACCAGCTCGCGCACAAGACGAAATCAGCTTCGATTTTTTCTACGAGTCTCTTTCGCCCTACGGCGAATGGAGTGACGTGGAAGGCTATGGGATGGTCTGGCACCCTTCGGATATGGACGAAGACTGGGCGCCCTATACGGATGGCTATTGGTCTTATACGGATGCGGGTTGGACGTGGGTGAGCTACGAAGACTGGGGCGGCATCACCTACCACTACGGCCGCTGGGTGCAGGTGGATGATTACGGATGGTGCTGGGTGCCGGATTACGAGTGGGGGCCGGCGTGGGTTTCATGGAGAAAAAATGACCGCCATGTGGGCTGGGCTCCGCTACCGCCGGAAGCACGCTGGCGTCGCGAGACGGGTTTCGGTGTGTGGGTGGATACGCATTTTGACATCGGCCCGCTGTCATTCCGTTTCTGTGCAGTGGAGGATTTCGGCGCGCCGGTGCTCCGGCACGTGTTTCTGCCACGGGCACGCAACATCGTTTTCATCAACGAGACAGTGAACATCACCAACATCAGCTACCGGGGCGACCACGGCTACGCGTTCAATGGCGGGCTGGACTACGACTGGATCAGGCCGCGCTGCCGCAATGAAGTTCCCGCACTGAAACTCGTGCAAAATACGACGAACATTTACATCAAAGGAAACAAAGGGAACGTCTTCATCAATGCGCCGAGGGGAAATCAACTTATCGTCGCCGCGCCACGGGTAGCTGCAAAGAATTACAACGTCCTTTCCAAAAAGACGACGGTCGCGAGGACGATCAGCAAGCCCGTCATCAATCGCGGCTGGAAAGGCATGGAAAAAGAGGGGCAGAGGGACCGCTTAGTCGCCAAGATGCGCGAGGAAAACAAAGGACTCACGCCCGATACAGCGCCCGCCCATAAGGTAAAACCCACGCAACTTGCAGTCGTGCCTAAGAAAGGCGATCCCGATGCGAAACTGCCAAGTTTGAACAAAGACCGCAAACCACGCGCGCCGATTGCGCAGCCAGTCGCCGACAGCAACGACAAGAAAGATAGCACCGCGCAGCCGGGCATTGCGCAACCAGCAATCGTCAAAGAGCCTGCGACCGAGAATCCGCTCAAGCCCGTGGCCAAACCCACTGACGCGAACGGCGACGGAAAAACCGACAAGGCTCGCCCCGTCCGTCCGCACGCCGTGCCTGTCGCTGAAAATGACGACAAGAAACACAACAAGAAGGACGAAAATCCGCAGCCCGTCGTCACACAGCCAGCAACCGAGAATCCGCTCAAGCCCGTGGCAAAACCCGCTGACAAAAACGGCGACGGAAAGCCTGACAGAACTCGCCCTGTCCGCCCGAACCCCGTAGCCGCTGATGAGAATGGTAACGGAAAGCCAGAAACACCTACGCACCCCGTTGCGAACCAAATACCGGGAGACCGTAATGGCGATGGTGTCGCTGACCGCGCAAAACGAGCCGCAGGAGATCGTAACGGTGACGGAATCCCGGATCGCACAAAGCCCGCAGTGGTTGCCGAGCCGGAAGTAAAACCGCAGCCGGAATCGAAGCCGCACCGCCTTATCGCACCGCGCGAAAATCGCAACGACGAAAACAAACAGGCCGAGGCTGCCCAGCAGCGCGAAGCCGCCATTGCGAAACGTCAGGCCGAAGCCGCCGCCAATGAGCGGGAACAACAACGTGCAGCCCAGCAAAAGCACGCCGCCGAAGCCGCCGAGCGCCAACGGATGATGGAAGAATCCAAACAACAGCAGGCAGAGGAAAAGAAGCGCCGCCAGTCAGCCGAAAACGAAAATGCCCGCCGGGCACTCGATAACCAGCGTCAGCAGCAAGCAGAAGCCGCCCGCGAACGTGCCGCTGAATCCCAGCGTGCAGCACAGGAAAACGCCCGCCGCGAAGCCAACGAAAACCGCCAGCGCGCAATGGAAGCGCAGCGCCAGCAGCAAGCCGAAGCCGCCCGTGAACGTGCCGCTGAATCCCAGCGTGCAGCGCAGGAAAATGCCCGCCGCGAAGCCAACGAAAACCGCCAGCGCGCAATGGAAGCACAGCGCCAGCAGCAAGCCGAGGCCGCCCGTTCACGCGCAGCGGAAGCCGCGCACCAGCGCGCAGCAGAAAACGCCCGTCGCCAGCCACAGCCCGAGCGCATTCAGCCTCAGACACAACCTCAGTCGCAACCGCAGCAACCCGGTGGCTACACGAGCGACCCCCGCAAGAAAAAGAAGGACAAGGACGACAAAAACTAAGTCCACTTTCGAACGAAACGACCACGGCAGACTCCCAACCCGGGTGTCTGCCGTGTGCTTTATATTACTTCTCTGCTTGCTGAAATCCCGCGTTCCGCTGTCCTTCGCGACGCGCAACCGCCATGCGTGATGCGCACACTTTTATGAACGACACTCTCGAACAACTAAACACCAAGGTGCGCGAGACGGCCGCATGGGTCCCCAAGCTCCGCGAAGTCGTCGGCAAAATCGTCGTCGGCCAGCAGCATCTCATTGACCGCTTGCTCGTCGGCCTGCTGGCGAATGGACACGTCCTCCTCGAAGGCGTGCCCGGCCTCGCAAAAACGCTCGCCGTCCGCACTCTCGCATCAGCGATTCACGCGACTTTTAGCCGCGTGCAATTTACGCCCGACCTGCTGCCGGCGGACATCGTCGGCACGCTCATATACAATCCCGGCGACGGAAAATATCATGCCACCAAAGGCCCCGTTTTCGCCAACCTCGTGCTCGCCGATGAAATCAATCGCGCCCCCGCGAAAGTGCAGTCCGCCCTGCTCGAAGCGATGCAGGAGCGGCAGGTCACGCTCGGTGGCGAAACGCACAAACTCCCATCGCCCTTCCTCGTCCTCGCGACAGAAAATCCAATCGATCAAGAAGGCACCTACCCGCTGCCCGAAGCGCAGGTTGATCGCTTCATGCTGAAGATCGTCGTCGGCTATCCGAGCTTCGAAGAAGAGCGCCGCATCCTCGACACCATGGCTTTCACGAAGCCGAACCTCGACATCGAGCGTGTCGTCGAACTCGAGCAAATCATGGCTACCCGCGCCGTCGTGGACACGCTCCACGTGGATGAAAAAGTGCGCGACTACATCGTCCACGTCGTCTTCGCCACCCGCGACCCGCAAAACTACCAGCTCGCCGACCTGCGTCCGATGATCCAATTCGGCGCAAGCCCGCGCGCCACCATCGCGCTCACGCTCGCGGCAAAAGCGTGGGCCTTGCTCCAAGGCCGCAGCTACGTGACACCCGGCGACATCAAAGCCATCGGCCCCGACGTGCTGCGCCACCGCATCATCCTCACCTACGAAGCCGAGGCGCAGGGAATGACGACCGAAGCAGTGGTGAAACGCATCTTCGACAACATACCGGTTCCGTAGCCCGCTTGAGGCTCGCTAAAATCGGACCGTGAACTGAGCGCCAAATGCGTGACTTTGACCACGCGGGCCGTCTTCGCTTTCCATACTATACTGCAATTTTAGCTGAGTGTGCGGGGTGAAGCGGTAACCAATAGCGGCATCAGCGCGCCACAAGTCATGGCCCCACGCTATTTTTCCGCCGAGCCCGTCGGAGACATTGTCAAAAAGTTGATGGTTCCAGCGCAAAGCAGCAAAGAACTCAGGGGTAAATTTGTATTTTGTCTCAATGTAGTATGCCAGTGTGTCAGCGTTACCGACATTCGGCACTTCAAACCGCGCCTCGTATAGCTCAGCCCAAATCTGGAAGTGCCCCTTGGCAAAACTAATATCCTGCCCAAATACCGTTTGCATATAGTCGCCGATACCTCGTCCACGAGGGAGCAAAGGCTCAACTTCCGGACGCATATATGGTCCGCGACTGGCAGAAACACCAAGATTCCAGGCAATCGTTGGCCGCCAGCCTATGCGCGCGCTGAATGTCGGGTGGTCAAAGCCGATTTCAGTCGCATCCCACGACTCAGGCCGCGCAGAGAGAGCTGAATTTTTCATCTCCGCAGCATATTCAAATCTTCCCAATCTCCCAGACACGCTGACGCCGGTAGCATAGTCGGCACTCCAAATGACCGGGTTGTATTCGTAGGCGGTGTCCGCCCCGAAATCGTGAGTAAATTCAGCCGCTGAAGTCGGCACTTCGATCTCTGAAATTTTCGTGATGTGCTCGTAGGGGAGAGGCGCTGTGATAAAGGGGTTGTCCCACGAAAGATGCCGCGCCATCCAGTTGCCAATGATTGGTGAGAATTTGCCGAGTTGAATACTCAGGCGACCGTCCTCCCAAGGCGTAAAACGCACGGCATATTCATCCAGACGCATACGGACATCGTCCGACGCTGGATCAAAGCCACGGTCCACGCGCGCCTGTGCAAAGAAGTAAATTTTCGGGCCGAACTGCGCATCGAGAAAGAGCGAAAGACGTGGATTGAAAAGGTTGTTTGCCGTGCTGTTCACAAGACCAAAAGGCGGCTCATCAACGTAATAATACTCAATATCAAGCGCACCGCTCAGCCGCACCTGGGCACGATCATTCAGCACTGAAAAAGTCAGCGTCTCATCGAGACTGTCGAGGAAGTCTTCCGCATGGATCGCTGTCGCCATTGCGACAAAAATACAGAGACGGAGAATACGAAGCTTCATGCAGCGGCAAGATTCTCGATAATTTTCTTAGAAGAGCAAAAGCGGATTTCAAATTCAGTCCACTCGCCGTCTGAACGCACAAGCCGCACATCCCCACCATGAAGACGCGCGAGTTCACGGGCCAGATTCAAACCAAGTCCGTGTCCGGGTATATTTCCGCCCACCGTGGCTCTGTGAAAACGCTCGAAAATAGGCCCCCATGAAGCGCGTGGAATGGTCTCGCCGCGATTGGCGACAACGAGCGTCAGTGTGTCATTTTCTTCTCTGGCAGAGACGCGGATTGGCTCGCCGGGAGTGCTGTATTTGCGAGCGTTGTCCATGATGTTTTG
>CAMBOD010000188.1 GCA_945868985.1 Prosthecobacter debontii
GCGTCGCCAAGCACGCGCCTTTTCTCGGCTATGCATTCGGAATGGCGGCATTTGCCAGCATCGGGCTGCCCGGCTTCGCAAACTTCGCCAGCGAAGTGATGGTCTTCTTCGGCTCGTTCAAAAGCGGCGCAACGCCCGGCGCGCTCACTTTCTCCGGCCAGCAAATCGCCACCATTTGTGGACTGTGGGGCGTCGTCATTAGTGCCGTCTATATGCTCCGCGCCTACCGTAAAATTTTCCAAGGTGAACCGCTGTCTGGCAGCGAACCCGTCAAGGATCCTTCGTGCTGCGTGCGCTGGCCTGTCATCCTGCTCCTCGCCGCCCTCATGCTGGGCGGTCTGTGGCCGAAGTCTTTCCTCAATTTCATCCAACCCAGCGTGGAGGCTCTAATCGCGAAGTAGGTCATGCAACAAATCCTTCCCGCAATCTCGCTCGAAGTCACCGTTCTCATCCTCGGCGTGCTCATGCTTTTCGCTGAGGCATTCGCCAAAAGTGCGGATCGCTCGCACATGGCGCGCTACGCCATCGGCGTGCTCGCCGCGCTCATCGGCTTTTCGTTTTTCACACAGAGCGCACCGGCGGAGCTGACTGGCTACTGGAAATTCTACTCAGTGGACGCAACCGCGCTGTTCTTCAAGCGCATCGCGCTCGGCACCACCATCGTCGTGCTCGTCATGGCGCTGGAATACCGGCACGTGCTGCAAAAATACATCCCCGGCGTGGAAGCGGGGCAGGGGACGGGCGAATTTTTCAGCCTGCCCGTCTTCATCTGCGCGGGGCTGATGTTCATGGCATCGGCGGTGGACTTCATACTCATCTTCGTCGCACTGGAGCTTGTGACCATCGGTTTCTACGTGCTCGTCGCGTATATGCGCCGCCACATGCAGTCGCTCGAAGCGGGCGTGAAATATCTCATCCTCGGCGCGCTCAGCACCGGCTTCCTCGTGTATGGCATCACATGGATTTTCGGACTCACGGGGAAAACCAATCTCGCCGAAGTGCAGACGGCGTTGGTGAACGGCTTCGGCCCGGTGAGCGCGAGCGGTTCGCATGAATTCGGCGGTCTCATCGGCAACGAAGCCGCGCTCCTTTTCGGCATCGTCCTCATCCTCATCGCGCTCGGTTTCAAAATCGCCGCCGCGCCATTCCAGCTTTGGGTGCCCGACGTTTATCAAGGCGCGCCTACACCCGTCACTGCGTTCCTCAGCGTCGGCAGCAAAGCCGCCGGCTTCATCGTCCTCGTCCGCGTGCTCGATGTCTTCC
Organism: Prosthecobacter debontii; assembly: GCA_945868985.1. Classification (GTDB taxonomy): domain Bacteria; phylum Verrucomicrobiota; class Verrucomicrobiia; order Chthoniobacterales; family Chthoniobacteraceae; genus SXWH01. The sequence goes on from CAMBOD010000188.1 coordinate 1,264, forward strand.
TCGCCGTGCCCGCCGTCGCCGGGAAAGTCACCGCGCTCCTCGCCATCATGGCCGCAGCCACACTGCTCTACGGCAACCTCACCGCGCTCACGCAGGACAACCTTAAACGCCTCTTCGCCTACTCCTCCATCGCGCACGCCGGTTACCTCCTCATGGCCATCGTCGCCATGAGCGCACAGCCCGCTCTCGCGAAAGAAGCCGTCTCCTTCTACCTCGCAGGCTACCTGTTGATGACGCTCCTCAGCTTTCTCATCCTCATCATCGTAGCCCGCCACTCGCGCGGCGACGAACTCCACCACTTCAACGGCCTCGCCAAACGCTCCCCGTTCCTCGCATTCGCCATGACGGTCGCCGTGGCCAGCCTCGCCGGCATCCCGCTCACCGTCGGCTTCCTCGGCAAATTTCTCGTATTCAAAGCCGCCATCGCCAGCGGACACTGGACACTCATTTGCATCGCCATCGTCGCCGTCGCAGCGGGCTTCTACTACTACATCCGCGTCATCGCCGCCATGTATTGGCAGCAACCAAACGAAACCGCCCCCATCGTCATCGCCCCGCTCAGCCGCCTCGCTATCCTCATCCTCGGCGGAGCCATCCTGCTTCTCGGCGTCTATCCAAACCCCATCCTCGCGCAGCTCAAATAGCGAGCGGATAGCCAGTCCTATTACTGCGCCTTGGAGGCCGCTTTTGAGGCGTGCTTTTCGTGGAGGCGCTTCCAGTAATCCTTCCAATACTTGTCGTAGTAGTCCTGTGCGGCGAGGTCTATGTGTTCGAGCTTCACGACCTTTGGCGCTGTGGCGGGATCGTAACCGGTGAGGTGGTCTTTTCCCGCACGGAGGCGCGGGGAAATGAAGCGCCAGTCGTTGTCGCCGAGCACCTCTGCGCAGAGGGCGGCAATCTCCGGGTCGTAGGTTTTTAATTGGGCGCGGGTGTGGATGTGGTTGTGATCGTGATCCATCGTGCGGTTGGTGTCATACCAGTCCTGCACGCTCTCGGCCCAATACTCGCCGGAGTTCACGGCTGCGTAGCATTGCTTGGGGCCGCCGAAAACGATGAGAACCTTGTCGTCCTTGGTGACCTCCACTTTGGAATTCGTGGGCTTGCCGTTCACGAGGACGTCGCCGCCATCGAGGCATTTCGCGAGAAAATCACGCGGCTCGTCGGGAAACGATTTCGCGAGCGCGTCGAGCAGACTCACTGGCGTTTCACTTTTCACGCGACGGAATTTCTGGGCGGCGTAGCCGTCATTATAGATGCCTTTTGTCTTCGCGTTATTGAAAGCGGTCTTCACACGCGCATTGAGTTCCGGCGTAAAGCCCGCGCCCTGAATGACGTGGCCGAATTCGTGGATGAGGATGCTTTCGATCTGCATCCCGCCCTCGTATTCCATCACATCCTCCTCCGCAAAGAGCACGACGGGACGACCTGCGCGCGTAGTGAGAAAGCCGCGCTGCCGCCAATTGTAGAAGTCGAGTTCCTTCCCGGTTTTGTCCGACGCAAACATCGGCACGTCGGAGGTGAGTTCATTGTGCGCTACGAGCACGCAGAGCACTTTCTTATCGCGGATGCGCTGTGCGACATCGGGCGCGATGCTCTTCATCACCATGTCGAACTGATACGCCGCCTCGCGATGCGTGAAGTCCGATACCTTCCCCGAAGTGGCGATGAGTATGTTCTGCACAAGAGTCGCCTTTTTGAAAAAGGCCGCGTCGAGTTTGTATTCCGCCACCTGCTCAGCGCTGACGGGTTTGATTTCAAAACTCCCGTCGGCGATGCAAAAGGAAGAGGTGCTGGCGAAGACGAGAGAGGCTAGCGCGAAGGTGGGTTTACGTAGGCGTTTCAGCATGTGCATAGGGATTGAGATTCAGAATTTGCGGCAAGTGCGCAGGATGTTGCGGAAAAATGCGGGTGATGTGAACTCCATTGTATCTCCTCGGAAATCATGCATTCATATCCGCCCGCCAGCGATGAAGCATTCCCCTCAGCACAAGAAACTGAAGATGCGAGAAGATACTAGTTCCTACGATTCATTGTTCTGAAAACTTCGACTTTTTGATGAAAACACGTGCGCTCACGTTCCTGTTTTTAACCGTCATTGCGCAGTCAGCGGAAAAGAAATCTGCCGATGTCGGGAAAAAGCTCCCAGCGCCCGTAAGTAAAAAGGTCGAGAGCGCCTTGCCGGAAAAGACCGCTGAAATGGACGACCCGCTCTCACTGCAAAATCTGCTCGATCCCGTCATTCCGGTGCCGGAAATCCTGCCAGCGCCGGAAGCATTGCCAGAATCGCCAGTATCATCCGGTAATAGTTCTACGCGCACGGGCGCGGGTTCGGCGCGGTCAGAGTTGATTGCCGCCGCCAACGAATATCGCCAAAAGGCAGCGCTTTTTCGCAAAGGAAAACTGAGCCGTGATGCGCTGAGTTCCTCCGCAGCCCGCTTGTCCCGCGCCGCCCGCGATTACCGCGCAATCGTGAGGCGGTAGAATCATCATTCATTTCCCATAAAACAACCTTGGTTCTCTTCGTGGATTAAGAGCGCTTCAGGCTATATGGGACTTCACTGTATAACGGACAAAAGAGTTTGTGATGAAATGTGAGGAGGTTTACGCGAAGGCGCTTTAATCGCTGTAGCTTGAGAAGCCCTGCCCAACTTGGCGTGGCGAGACGACCTCACAGATTCACAGAAATTTGCAAAGCTTAGACGCCGCGAGGCGTAGTGATCGTTCCTCTCTGCCGCGATAGTCGCAGGAAGCTCATTTGGGCAGTTTCAAATCCCAACTCATAGCCCGATGCGCCCAAGTTACTGAGCGCTGGAATGAACCATGCGGATTTCAAATAGACGTCGTTCATGATGAGGTTGGCCATCGGAGACGCCAACATTGAGGACGTTCTCTCTATGCCAGAGGATGAAATCTTGCCGCGTGGCGATGACTTGAGCGAGGCATCGAGATGGATTTGGGCTGATGCGTGCTGCGTGCTGCGGGGGATGCGATGTCACATTATGGCCTAGCGCGAGGCGTGTGCGGCGGGGTTGTCTTCGCCGGCAATGGCTGCCTATTGTTTTTCCGGCTGCGGGGTTGTCTGTGGCCGTTTCCTTTTTCCTTCATGAAAAATTCCTTCGTCTTCGCCGGACTGTTTTCGGTGGTTGCCGCGCTTCACGCTGCGGAGCCGCGTCCGATTCGCGTGCTCGTTTGGGATGAGCAGCAGCCACAGCAGAAGCAGGCTTATGGCGACAAGTTTCTCGGCGAGACCATCGCGGCGCACCTCGCGACGCTGCCCGGTTTTGTGGTGAAGAGTGTTTCTATCAATTCGCCGTCGCAGGGGCTGGACGATGCGACACTTGATGACACCGATGTGGTGATTTGGTGGGGGCATGTGCGAAATCCGGCGGTGCTGGCGGAAAATGTGGAGCGGGTGGTCACGCGGGTGCGCGACGGACGGCTCGGCTTTGCGGCGCTGCACTCGGCGCACTGGTCGCGTCCGTTTGTGCGGCTCATGCAGGATCGGGCGAAGGACGATGCGCTGGCACAGATTCCCGCAGAGGAGCGTGCGACGGCGAAGTTTGAATATTTTAACCACAACCCGCTCGGTAAAGTGCCGCGCCGCGATGCGCCGCTGACGCCTTCGCTCGTCCACGAGGGCGATGTGTGGAAGCTGACGCTGCCGGGCTGCATTTTCCCGGCATACCGAGCCGATGGCGCGCCGAGTCACATGACGACGCTGCTGCCGGAGCATCCCATCGCCGCCGGGCTGCCGCTGAAGTGGGACGTGAAGCAGACGGAGATGTATGACGAGCCGTTCCACGTGCCGAAGCCGGACGCGGTGGTGTTTGAGGAGCGATGGGACAAGGGCGAGCACTTCCGCAGTGGCTGCGCATGGCAGGTGGGCAAGGGCCGCGTGTTCTACTTCCGTCCCGGCCACGAAACCTATCCCGTTTTCAAACAAGCCGAGCCGCTGCGTGTGATCGAAAATGCCGCGCGCTGGCTGGCTCCACAGAAATGATTTTATGAAACAACGCACCTTCAAACTACTCACCCTCGTCGCACTTTTACTGCCGCAGTTCGCCGTGGCGCTGACACCGCCCGGTCCTCTTCCTACTTACGAAAAATGGTCGCAGTCAGGCTCGATATTCATCCTCACGACGCCGGAAGGAGCAAATCTGCCCGCAGGCACAAGCGTGGAGGAATTCCCGGTGCTGGTGCGGCTGAACAAGGACTGGTTCGATTTCAGCAAGGCGAAGGCGAACGGGGAGGATGTTCGTTTTACCAACGCATCGGGTGCGCCGCTGGCGTATCAAATCGAGCAGTGGGATGCGGCGAAGGGCGAGGCGTGCATCTGGGTGCGTGTGCCGAAAATCGAAGGCAATGCACGGCAGGAAATGCGTGTG
>CAMBOD010000189.1 GCA_945868985.1 Prosthecobacter debontii
CCTCGAACTGCGCGCCAAAGCCCGCCGCATGAAAGCCGAGCACAAAATCGCGGCGATCTTCATAGACTACCTCCAGCTCCTCCGCAGCACCAGCAAGCGCGGCCAGGACAACCGCCAGCTCGAAATTTCCGAAATCAGCAACGGCCTCAAAGCCCTTTCCAAGGAACTCAACATCCCCGTCGTCGTCCTCGCACAGCTCAACCGTAACCCCGAATCCCGCACCGGCGAAAGCAAAGGCCGCCCGCGCCTCAGCGACCTCCGCGAATCCGGCAGCATCGAGCAGGACGCCGACCTCGTCGCCCTCCTCGTCCGCGAAGAATACTACGCCGAGAGCGACGACGACAAAGAAGCCGCCAAAGGCAAAGCCACCCTCATCATCGCCAAACAGCGCAACGGCCCCGTCGGCGACGTCCCCCTCACCTTCTTAAAGGAATTCACCCGCTTCGAAGACCGCGCCGACGAACCCGAGCCGGAGCGATAGGAGGAGAAACAGAAGAGCAGAATCATCTGCTATCGTGGACAAAGCGCAGGCAGCCTGCATTCAAGTTGTGAAACTCACATCCAGAATGATCAACTAGCACCAGTCGAACGAGGGCAACCAAAAGCTCGTCACCTACAATGATTTCCTCTGTGCAGTTGTCGTAACCTCAGCCGCCCTCCTTATAGACTCGATGCAGTTATATAGGATGGAATCTCCAATCTCTGAACCGAAAGGAATGGCAAAAACCTCACTTGCGACCGCGTTCACATGGATCTGCTTGTAACGAAATGATGGCCAGCAGAGCGCGAGGTGAAAAGTTTGGAGGATAATCAGCCAGTCCTGTCTGTGCCTATTTCTATCTATTTCCGCTATTTCCGACCCAAAGCTCAGCACTGTGCTGTAGGGCATGGTTGTGAGGTCTATTGGAAAACATTGGGTTTCCGAATTTGGGTCCCACAGTAAAGGCACGATGTGTTCGCGGTGCTTATTGTCTGAGTGCATTGGGGGCACTTCGTCCGTTTCGGCGTCATACGGTTATCTTTCGTTCCGTCCCGCAGATCAACTTCCCCTATTTGCCGGATGAGTTCTGCGTCGGTGATGCCATGTTTGGAGCGCAACAACTCCCACATCGCTTGGCAGACAAGGGTCAAACGATGGAAGTCAGACTCTAGCCGTTGTAGGCGTTCAGTCGTCTGAGCGGCATCGCTCTTAGCGTCCGCTGCGGTTGTTTGTGCACTGGTGATCTGGCGTTGCTGATTGAGATCCCAAATAAAATCGATCATAAGCGGTGTGGGTGGAATTCATCGGTGTTCGGCTGAAATTTCGTATAGGATGAGGGTTTTATCGACGAGTTATTTAGTCGGCGATTAAAATAGTTTTTTGTCGCATAGCGGGAAGGGCTGGCAGAAGGCGATTTTGCCATGAAGAAGAAGCAAAGGAGCGAAGTTTTGCTGCTCCCAAAATGCGCCGGATTCACGCGAAGGGAAACTACAGGATCAACATGCAGTCGCCGTAGCTGTAAAAGCGGTAACGTTCGCGGATGGCTTCGGCGTAGGCGCGGTGGATGAAGTCGCGCCCGGCGAAGGCGCTGACGAGCATGAGGAGGGTGCTTTTTGGGAGATGGAAGTTGGTGAGGAGGGCGTCCACGGCGCGCGGGGTGTAGGGCGGGTGGATGAAGATGTTGGTGCTGCTTTCGCACGCGGCGAGGGGGCGTCCGAGGGTTTCGAGCACGCGGGCGGTGGTGGTGCCGACGGCGACGATGCGGCGGGCGGCGTTGATGGCGGTGGCGGTTTCGGCGCTGACGGCGAAGCGCTCGGAGTGCATGCGGTGCTGGGTGATGTCGTCCACCTGCACGGGGCGGAAGGTGCCGACGCCGACGTGGAGGGTGAGGAAGGTGTGGGGGATTTGCGCGAGCAGCTCGGGTGTAAAATGCAGGCCGGCGGTGGGGGCGGCGACGGCTCCGGGCTGGCGGGCGAAGACGGTCTGGTAGCGTTCGGCGTCGGCGGGATCGGGGCGTCGGTCGAAGTAATGGGGCAGGGGGATTTCGCCGCATTTTTCCAAATCCACGGCCGCGTCGAAGGCGACGATGCGTTCGCCGTCGGGCTCGATGCCGATGACTTTCCCCCGCACGCCGCCGACGGTGACTTCGGCGCCGATGCGCATTTTGCGTCCGGGTTTGACGAGGCATTTCCACGTGTGCGGGGCGTGGGCGGTGGGTTCGAGGAAGAAGAGTTCGATTTTGCCGTCGCTGCTGAATGTGCGGGCGGGGATGACGCGCGTGTCGTTGAGGACGACGAGGTCGCCGGTGTGCAGGAATGTGGGGAAGTCGCGAAAGGTGCGGTGCTCGATGCGTTGCTCGGCGCGGTGCAGCACCATCATGCGCGATTCGTCGCGGCGCTGCGCGGGGTGGCGGGCGATGAAGTCGTCCGGCAGCGCGTAGTCGTAGTCGGCGGTGAGGAGGCTCACGCGTCCGGGCGGCTATCCTTCGATGGTGTTGATTTCGACAGGCTCGACTTTCACGCCCTGCTCTTCGAGCCAGGCGATGGAGCGTTTGACCTCGTCGCGGTCGCCTTCGAGTTCGAGTGAGACGAGGCCGATTTCCTCATTCACGCTGCACTGGCGGATGTTGGTGATGACTTCGAATTTCTTCCCCAATTCCCAGATGATGGGACGCGTGATGAGCTTGGTGGGGAACATGAGCCAGAGGCGGTGTTTGTCGGTCATATTCATTTGCGGATTTGGAATTGCGGATTGCGGATTGGTGTTTGAATGGCGCACCGCGGGACGATCCGCAATCCGCAATCTGAAATCCGCAATCGGCCTAGCCGCCTGCGAGGGCGGGGGTGATGCTCACTTCGTCTTTGTCGCCGACGGGTGTGTTGAGGCCGTCGAGGAAGCGGATGTCTTCGCCGTTCACGTGGACGAGGATGAAGCGGCGGACTTCTCCGGCTTCGTCGAAGATGCGCTCTTTCACGCCGGGGAATGCGCGTTCGAGATTGGCGAGGACTTCGCCGATGTTCGCACCTGCGGCGGAGACTTCGGAGAGGTCGTTGGTGAGTTTGCGGAGCGGTGTAGGAATGAGGACGTTGGGCATTTTAAATGGGAGTCGGGTTTAGGCGGTTGCGGCCATGTCGGGGTTGTAAATTTGTTCCTCGAAATCGCGCAGGCTGGGCTTGATGAGGCGCAGTTCGCCGCATTTACCGGCGATGGCTTCCTGTGTTTTCAAGCCGTGGCCGGTGATGCAGAGGACGGCTTCTTCGTCGCGCGGGATTTTTCCGCTGGCGATGAGTTTTTTCGCGCATGCGACGGTGACGCCGCCCGCAGTTTCGGCGAAGATTCCTGCGTGCTCGGCGAGGAGTTTGATGCCGTCCACGATTTCGTCGTCGGTCACGTCTTCCGCGCCGCCGCCGGTCTGGCGCATGGCGTGGATGGCGTAGTAGCCGTCGGCTGGTGTGCCGATGGCGAGGCTTTTGGCGATGGTGTCGGGCTTTGGCACGGGCTTCACGATGTCGGTGCCGCGCTGCATGGCGTGGGCGATGGGGGCGCAGCCGGTGGCTTGTGCGCCGTGGACGGAAAATTTTGCGTCCTCGACGATGCCGACTTTGACGAATTCGTTGTAGGCTTTGTGGATCTTGGTGAGGAGGGAGCCGCTGGCCATCGGCGCGACGGTGTGGCGGGGGATGCGCCAGCCGAGTTGCTCGCAGATTTCAAAGCCCATCGTCTTGCTGCCCTCGGCGTAGTAGGGGCGGAGGTTGACGTTGACGAAGCCCCAGCCGTATTTGCCGGCGATTTCGGAGCAGAGGCGGTTCACTTGATCGTAGGGGCCGTGGATGCCGATGACGTTGGTGCCATAGACGAGGGAGCCGAGGACTTTGCCCTGCTCGAGGTCGGCTGGGATGAGGACGTAGCTTTTCAGCCCGGCTGCGGCGGCGTTGGCGGCGACGCTGTTGGCGAGGTTGCCGGTGCTGGCGCAGGCGACGACTTTGAAGCCCAGCTCGCAGGCGCGGCTGAGTGCGACGGAGACGACGCGGTCTTTGAACGAAAGGGTGGGGTAGTTGACGGTGTCGTTTTTGATGTAGAGCGATTTGATGCCGAGCTTGGCGGCGAGGCGGTCGGCTTTGACGAGCGGGGTGAAGCCGACTTGCGCGCCGACGGTGGGCTCGCCGTCAATGGGCAGCAGCTCGCGGTAGCGCCACATGGTCTGCGGGCGGCTCTCGATGGCTGCGCGCGAAATGCTCGTGCGGATGGCGTCGTAGTCGTAGGCGGCTTCGAGCGGGCCGAAGTCGTATTCGCAGACGTGGATAGCTTTCTTTTCGTAAAGCTTTCCGCATTCGCGGCACTTCAAGTTGCTAAAAAAGGGACGGTTGCTTTTGTCCATGGCGTTTATATTTCTCGACCCTGATCGAGAGTGGCGAAACGGGGACGGAACGCCCTCGCTTCGCTCTCATCTTCCCCCACGCCCGGAGGCGCGGAGCTGGATGGGGCACCTGGTCCCCCGCTTGCGCGGGGCGGTTGCCGTGGCTTCATAGGGCCAGAACCCTCTGCCACTCTCGATAAGAGCGGCGGGACTGTTAGGGGCGCGCACTCCGCGCGTCAACGGATTTTTTCCGCAGAGCGGAAACTACTGGCGCTCTGTCCAGCGGTCGCGGTCTGCGTAGAGGATGTAGTGGTTCGCGCTGACGACGGGGAGCGGCTTCGGCACGGAAAGCGGGAAGCCGGCCCGTGCACGTGGATTGCGCATGATGAAATCGGACCACTCGCGGAATTCGCCGATGCCCACGTCATTGAGCAGTCCCCGGAAGCCGGTGACGGGCGTGAGCAGCAGACCGGTGATGTGCTGGTTGAAACGGAAGTCGTTCAGCTCATTGAAATCGGGGATCGTGAGCGGCAGCCAGAGGCTCTTGCGATCCGCATACCAAGCCACAGCCCACGGCATGTCGCTGCAGATGATGTCCGCATCGCCATACCAATCGTTCAGCTTTTGGATCATCGGCGGGTAGTAGGGAGGGAAGCTGATCGGAAGGCGCGGGGGATTCAGGAATGTGCCCACGAGCGGGAATGCGCACACGGCGACGATAGCACTTTGAAAAGCGATATTAAGAACGCGGATGCGACTGATTTCCCGTCCATCAACTTCAACGCGGCCCCACATGAGCAGCAGCAGCGCGAGGCCGTATGCAGCCATCATCGGGATGAAAAGGAGATGCAAGTTATTCGACTGTTGCGAGGCGAGCAGGTCGTAGTCGCTGAATCCAAAAAACGACATTCCGAGCAGGCCGAACAGCCACATCGTGAACACGCCCCAGCGCAGACTGCGGGTTTCGGGGCGCTTGAAGGCGTGAAGCAGCGCGAGGAAGAAAAACGGAGCCGCGACTATTTTGCCGAGGTATTCGTAGAGATGGTCAAACTGGGTGTTTGTTTGTGAGAGGAGTTTGTTCTTGTAGTCCGTCGGCTCGACGGTGTCGTCGCCCTTCACGAGCGTGCGCATGATTTGGGATTCCGTTCCACGGATTTGGAAGGCCCGTGTCTGCCAGCCGAGCCCCATGGCGTCGCCGCAAACTTGCTTGGTCCGAATGATCCATGGCGAAAAGCACAGCAGAAATACCCCGAGCATGATGCCTGCATCGCG
>CAMBOD010000190.1 GCA_945868985.1 Prosthecobacter debontii
TGAACGACAAGGCGCGCACGATTTTCACCGGCCTCATCCGCGTGGATGAAGGCGCGCACAAGACGGATGCCTACCAAAAAGTCCGCAATCTTTTGCTATCCGATGAAGCCGAGGCGAACAGTGCGCCGGGGCTCGAAATCGAAGCAGACGACGTGCGCTGCACGCACGGCGCGACGAGCGGGCAGGTGGATATGGAGGAAATCTTTTACCTCCAGTCTCGGGGCATTCCGCTGCGGCTCGCGCATCAACTTGTGACGTTCGGCTTTTTGAACGAAGTCATCGAACGTTTGCCCGGCGAGCCACTTCAGCAAAAGCTCCGTGAGCTATTGCACGGGAAGCTCGGGTAGCGGTGTTTTAAGCGAGCAGCTTGCGCGTCTCCTGCACGATCTCGGCAAAGCCGCGCGGGTCGAGGCTCGCGCCGCCGACGAGTGCGCCGTCAATGTCCGGCTGGGACATGAGCGAGGCCGTGTTCGATGGCTTCACGCTGCCTCCGTATTGAATGCGAACCTTCGCAGCGACATCTGAATTCCACAATTGGGCGAGCATTTTGCGGATAAAAGCGTGCGCAGCCTGCGCCTGTTCGGGCGTGGCGGTGCGGCCTGTGCCGATGGCCCAGACGGGTTCGTAGGCGATCACTGTCTCTTCCAGTTGATCTGCTGTCAGCCCAGCGAGGCTGCCGCGAATTTGTTTTTCGAGCACCGCATCGACCTGGTTGCCGTCGCGCTCGGCGAGCGTTTCGCCGATGCACACGATTGGGCGCAGCGAATTCGCGAGGGCGGCCAGCGTCTTCTTGTTCACGATCTCGTCGCTTTCACCGAAAAGCGTGCGGCGCTCGCTGTGTCCGAGCACGACATAGTGGACGAACAATTCGCGCAGCATCCCTGCGCAAATCTCGCCGGTGAATGCACCGGATTTTTCCCAGTGCATGTTTTGTGCGCCGAGTTTCACGGTCTGCACGTCGCGTAAAATTTCGCCAACTTTCGCCAATGCGGTGAAAGGAGGCACGACTACTACCTCCACTTTTCGATCTTCTCCGAGTTCGAGAAGGAATGTTTCAAAGAACGCCTCGGACTCGCCGAGCGTCATGTTCATCTTCCAGTTGGCCGCTATGATTTTTTTGCGCATGTGGTTTTGAAAAGTTGGTTGTTTATTTCTCGTTGAGTGCTGCAACGCCGGGGAGCGTTTTACCTTCGAGGAGTTCGAGGCTCGCACCGCCGCCGGTGCTGATGAAAGTGACTTTGTCAGCGACGCCGGCCTTTTTCACGGCCTTCACGCTGTCACCACCGCCGATGATCGTCTTAGCGCGCTGGTTGGCCGCAATGGCTTCCGCAATGGCGAACGTGCCCTTCGCAGCTTCTTTAATTTCAAAGACGCCCATCGGTCCGTTCCAAATCACTGTTTTCGCTTTCGCGATTTCGTCGGCAAAAAGCTTCACGCTTGCGGGCCCGATGTCCACGCCCTCCCACTCGGGATCGATGTCCTGTCCTTCGGCTGCGAGCTTCATGTTACCGAGCTTCTTCGCATCAAAGTCGAACGCATCCGTGACCATCGCATCCACGGGAATGAGCAGTTTCACGCCGCGCGCCTTCGCCTTTTCGATGGCCGCTTGCGCTATGGGTTCCCACTCGGGCTTGTAGAGGCTTTTTCCTATGGCGATGCGCTGCACCAGCTTGCGGAATGTGTAGGCCATGCCGCCGCCTATGATGATGGTATCGGCTTTTTCGAGCAGACGATTGATGACCTCGATTTTGTCGTTCACCTTCGCGCCGCCGAGAATCACCACGAACGGGCGTTCGGGATTTTCGAGTTCATCATGCAAATAGGTGAGCTCTTTTTCCATCAACAGTCCGCTAACTGCGGGGAGATAGGCCGCGACACCAGCCGTCGAACTGTGCGCGCGGTGAGCGGAGCCAAAAGCGTCGTTCACATAGACCTCAGCGAGGTCTGCCATCTGCCGCGCCAGTTCCGGGTCGTTCTTTTCTTCACCTGCGTGAAAGCGAACATTTTCGAGCACAAGAACGCCGCCGTCCTGCAAAGCCATCGCTTTGGTTTTTGCGGCATCGCCGATGCAGTCGTCCGCAAAATCAACGGGGCGTTTGATCATTTCACTGAGGCGCGCGGCGATGGGACGGAGTGATTGCTTCGGATCGCGCTGTCCTTTTGGGCGACCGAGATGCGAGGCGAGGATGACTCGTGCTCCGGCCTCGATGAGGAACTTCAGCGTGGGAAGCGTTTCTTTGATGCGCGTGTCGTCGGTGATGACCATCTGTCCGTCTTTTTCGTCGAGCGGGACGTTGAAATCTACGCGCACGAAGCAGCGTTTACCGGATAGTGAGATGTCGCGAATACTTTTCTTGGCCATGGAAATAGGGCGGCGAAAATCGCCGGGAGGCTGAAAAATACAAGCTCTTTGGAGCCAGCGCTGCATTTCTGCGGGCTTGCTTTGGTTGCGTTTAGCGGCCTTTTGGCGAGTGACGGAAGCGTCACGCCAAAGTGATTCTACTTTTCACCCGCCCAAAGCTACAAAGCGCCATCCTATCTTAACTACATGAACTCAACCATGAAACGGCGCGCAGCCTTCACCAATACGCACCTTCTCATCATCATCGGCGCCGTTCTCATTTTGTCTCTGGTTGCGTGGAAAATGTTTTCATCAAAAAAGAAGAAAAAAGACAAGACGGGCACCGAGCAGGTTCAGAATTCAAAAAAGGGGGGCAAGAAGAAGGGTGGTAAAAAGAAGGACGCAGCCAAAAAGGAAGGCGAGACAAAACCTGCGGCGACACCCGAGCCTGCTGCTGAAAAGTAAGTATAGGTGCTCATTGATGCGTCTCGGCGTAGGCACGTAAATTTCGCCGTTTCGGTGTGAATTTTCCCCAAAGCATGAATGCGGTTGCGGGTCATGTTGGGATGCTGCAAAAGCCCAGCGCACGCAGGTTCTTACTTTTCACATGAAACAGCACCGCATCATGCAAATCATTCTTGCTGTCGCTCTGACGGCGGGAGTTGTGCGTGCAGCAGATTTGCCGGAGCACATTGAGTTTTTTGAAAAGAAAATCCGCCCAGTTTTGAGCGAGCATTGCGCGAAGTGTCACAGCACGGATTCTGAAAAGGTGAAGGCGGGGCTGCTGCTGGATTCACGCAGCGATATTTTAAAAGGCGGAGTCTCGGGGCCGGCGGCCACGCTCGGGAATCCCGATAAGAGCATGATGATAGAGGCGATTCGCTACACGAATGAAGACCTGCAAATGCCGCCGAAGCACCGTCTGACGCCGGAACAGGTGAAGGACTTCGAGGAGTGGGTGCGAATGGGGCTGCCCGATCCGCGCGAAGGGAAATCCAATGGAAAAGCGGACACAAGTTTTGCAGCGAAAATGGATGAAGGACGAAAGCTGTGGTCGTTTCAACCTGTGCAAAATCCGCCAGTGCCTGCGGTCAAAAATACGATTTGGTCACGAGGGGAGATTGATCGTTTTCTCCTGGCAAAGATGGAGGCGAATGACTTGGCGCCCGGCACCGACGCTGACAAGCGCGTGCTTTTGCGTCGTGCGACCTACGACCTCACCGGTCTGCCGCCATCGCCCGAGGAGATGCGCGCGTTTCTCGCTGACACTTCGGAGCAGGCATTTGCGAAGGTGGTGGAGCGGCTGCTGGCTTCGCAGCACTACGGCGAGCGGTGGGGGCGGCACTGGCTCGATGTGGTTCGCTACGCGGATACGTCGGGCTGCAACTCCGACTACCCGGTTCCGTCGGCGTATCGTTACCGCAACTATGTCATCGAAGCTTTCAACACGGACAAGCCCTACGACCAGTTTCTCCGTGAGCAAATCGCAGGCGACCTGCTGCCATCGGCGAAGGACGAGGATCGTTTTCAAAAAATCGTGGCCACCGGCTATCTCGCCACGGCGCGGCGCTTCGGATCGAGGAACTACGATTTCAACCTCACGCTCGAAGACCTCATTGATAACATGGGCAAGACAGTCATGGGTCTCTCCCTCGCTTGTGCGCGTTGCCACGATCACAAATTCGACCCTGTGCCGATGCGCGACTACTACGCGCTTTACGGCATTTTCGAGAGTTCGACTTTCGCTTTTCCCGGGACGGAAATTTACAAGAACACGAAGGATTTCACGCCGCTCATCTCCAATCCTGACGAGGCTGCAAAACGCAGGGCCGAGGCCGATGAACTCGCGCGACTCGATGTGACTGTGGAGAAATTGGATGAGGAAAAAAAGCGTCTGCAGCGCAGCGAAAAAGCAGCGATGGCGAAATGGAAGGCACTGCCTTCGCGCAAGGCGGAGGACAACGAGCCGGACCCGACACAGGTTGTTTCTGATAAGCCACAGCGCACATTTTTGGATGCAAGTCGCGAGCGCGAAGCGGCGCGGGCGCGGCAAAGGGAACTTGTGAAAAACGCAGATGCCTATCCGAAGGCATACGCCGTGATGGAAGGCACGCGTGTGGGAAATGCGCGCCTCCATCGAAAAGGCGATGTGCGTTCGCCGGGCGAGGAGGTGCCGCGCGGTTTCTTGACGGTGCTCGGCGGGCAGACTCTGCCGCCGGAGGAAAAGGGCAGCGGGCGTCGCGTGCTGGCGGACTGGCTTACGGATTCAAAAAATCCGCTGACGGCCCGCGTGATGGTAAATCGCATCTGGCAATATCACTTCGGTCGCGGTCTGGTGAAAACGCCGAACGACTTCGGAACACGCGGCGAACGTCCGACACATCCCGAGTTGCTCGACTGGCTGGCGACGCGCTTTATGGAGAGCGGTTGGTCGGTCAAGGCGATGCATCGAGACATCATGCTTTCACGCGCATACCAGATGACCTCGGATGAAAATCCCGACTACAAGACGAAGGATGCGAATAACGATCTGCTCACGCATTTCAACCGCCGCCGCATGAGCGCGGAGGAATTGCGCGACTCCATTCTCATGATCGCAGGAACGCTCGATAAGTCACCCGGCGGGCAGCATCCATTTCCCCGCGAGAGCGAATGGCAATATACGCAGCACAAACAGTTCTTCGCTGATTACCCGACGAACAAGCGGAGCGTTTACATCATGCAGCAGCGCATCAAAAAGCAGCCGTTCATGTCCACTTTCGATGGCGCGGATACCAATGCGACCACCGCTGTCCGCCCAATCAGCAACACGCCGCTCCAAGCGCTCTGGATGATGAATGCGAAGTTTGCGCATGAGCAGGCGACCGAGCTTGCGCAGCGAATGACGCGCGATTTTTCCGACGAAGCCGCACGGTTGTCCTACGTGAACGAACTCACCTTCGGTCGTCCCGCCGAGCCCGATGAAATCAAAACCGCGCAGGAATATCTCGCACAACTTCAGGACGCATTGAAGAGCACAGCCGTGCAGAGTTCCGAGGCAGCGCTGGCTAGCTATTGCCGCGTGCTATTCGGAGCAAACGAGTTTGTATTCATCGAATGAAGCCTCGCACAAAGTTCACGGAGTTCGCGGAGGAGTTAAAGGCGAATAGGGGCGCTGGGTTCGATAGGGCCGTTGACAAGTCGTTTGATGCCGTTCTTGAGGCTGACT
>CAMBOD010000191.1 GCA_945868985.1 Prosthecobacter debontii
TCGCCCCTTTGCTGAGCAGCACCGGGCCGGGGTAGCCGTAGTTTTTCTTTGCTGCGAGGAAAGTGGAGAGCGGTTCGTGCGTGAGATAGCTCGTTGTAAAAATATGCGGCACCGTTGCACCTGCGAGTTGTGAGGTGGCGCGTGATTTCGCCAAATGCACTTCGAGGAATGTTCGGTGGCTCCCGTCTATCTTGCAAAACGGATGCAGGGATTTCACCACGCCTGCGCCCTGCGTCCACCTGCTCGCCGCGCCCGCTGCGAGCGTCACGACGGCTGCTTCTCCATTTTTTAACGATACAAGACCGAGCGCGGCTAACTGTTTGTTTTTCGCATCTACAATACAAACGTCGCTCTGCTGCACGTCCTCGATGACTGTGTTTGCCGGGAGACGGTTTTGTGCGAGGCCGATACGGGCGGCTCGCAGATCAGCGCGGATTTGCTCGTGCGCCTCGCGATCAAAACCGTTGGCAGAAAGTAGATCGTCGAGTGTTTGCGAGCTGGCCTTTTCAGAGCGACCACGAGGAAGGAGCGAATCGAAAAGTTCCTGCACAACGCTCCGCAACTCGGGTTGAGTGCGGCAAGCGGTTGCAAAACGATCCAGCTCTGCACGACTGGCTGGAGGCAGGGTTTTTGGATCAATGCGTAGGAGTTGTGGCGCGAGGAGGAGGTAGTAGCCCTTCGGCATCAGAGCTTCAGCCGGTGCGATGATGTCAGCGAAAGTCCCGTTTTCGTTGATGCGGAAATCATAGACGACCGGTTCCATCGCGAACGGGAGCGAGGCGGAAAGTTCGCGCTTTGTAGAAGACATGATCTCGCCAAGCCGCCGTTGCGCCTCCGCTTTTCGCGCAGGTGCGAAGATGAAACCCATGCCACCGCCGCTCATGCCGCCGAGCATCCAGAAGCCCCAGAAGTCTGCACCAAACTCCGCTTCCACTTGTGCGATGAGTCGCTCGGTATAGGCCGTCGAAGCCCATGGGATAATAGTTTGAATCGGGCCGCGAAAATTTTCGGTGGTGAGTTGGCCGACGCGTTTGATGTCGCCCGCTTTCAGCGCAGCGATGATGTCATCCAGTAATGCGAGCGCTTTCTGGCGGTCCTTCCATTCGGCGGCACAACGGAGGAGATATTTCTCCGTCACCATTTCCAAAATTGGCCCAACGTTTTGCGCCATGCCGCCGTGGACGACGACGAGCGAATCCTGCAACGCCTGACGCGCACTGTCGGGGATTTCCTCGCGCGAATAGACGTGGTGTTGCGGCATGAGTCGCCCGCGTGAGATGCCCCACTCGGCGTCGCCCTCCAACGCTGCCACACCTTCGATGAGCTTGATGCCGGGCCATACGCCGCCGCTGTCCTGCCAGCCGCCGCCACTGCCGCCGAGCCATTCGCCAAGCAACGCACGTGCGAGCACGAGCCGGCGTTCATTTTCGCCCAACGGACCGGTGAGCGATTCCGCCTGCCCGGTCGCACGCATGAGTGCGGCGATAAGTGCGGCGAGCAAATTGGTGCTTACGGCTAGGCGCGAGCCTTTGGGGATGTCGTTCACCGAGGAGACAAGTTCCAAGCCACGACCTGGCCCGAGCATTTGCGCAAGCAGGTCGGTGAGCGATTGACCGCTGCCCTCGATGCCCGGCGGGACGATACCGCTCGCGATTACGGCGGCTTTCAATAGGCCGAGGTAGTCTTTTGCAAAATCGAACACTTCAGCGAGTGACGAAATTTCCGCCGATGCGCCGAGGTCCACGCTCACGAGACGCAGCACGGGTCGGTCAATCACGCGCAACCACGCACTCACCGGCGGTTGCGGTTCGGCGTCGCGTCCATGAACGCCGAGATCCACGGAGATGTTCAGCACTTTCGCGCCAGCTGGAAAATCCATGCCGAGGAAAAAGATGTCGCTCCACGCGCTGTGCGTGAGGTCCATGCGGACGGGCGTGCGTTCGCGTAGGATTGGAAATGAACCGTCTTCCGCGCGGCGCAACAGCTCTGGCCGGAAGCGCAGCGGCTGGTCCTTGGGGTGCCCCATGCGGAACATCCATTGATTTCCGCGCACGGTGCGGACGCTGCGGCGGACTTGATCCGCCAGCGTCTGAAAAGCGAGGCGATGGTATGCCGCCGCGAGTGCCGAGCAGAGCGAATCACTCGCCCCATTCTCGCGCTGTGAGCTTGTGAAAACCTCGATGGCTTCCTCAAAACGTCGCGCAAGCAGGTGTTCAAAACCATGAAACGGAATGAGCGAATGCCGTGCGTCGCCCATACGTTCGGGCAGGTGAAAGCGATGGAGCGCGTAGAGAAAAAACAGCGCACGAACGCGCTCGTAGAGATTTTCCGAGGTGCGACGAAACGCATCAAGCTCCTCACATTCGGCGAGCAATTCATCTAGCGTTGCCTTTGTAACCAGATCGTCGAGCGAGCGGTCGCGGGTTTTCGCGTCCGGCGAAGTGATGAGCGAGAGAAGGCCGAGGGACATGGCTACTTCGCAGTCGGTTGATTGGTTGCGAGGATTTCGATGAGTCCTCGCAGAACTTCATCCCGGTCTTTGCCATCGAGGGCCAGCGCGAGCTGTGCGGTGAGCAGTCCGTATTTTACACCGAAGTCGTAGCGCCTCCCGTCGAGTTCAGCAGCGAGGTAGCGTTCGCTTTGCGCGAGTTGTGCGAGTGCGGCGCGGAGGTGGACGGTGTTCTCGCGGCCCTGCGCTTTTTCAAACTTCGCGGCGAGGATGCGATGGACTGAAGGCGTGAGGACGTGCATTCCGAAAAAGCAGAGATAGTAGCCTGCGCGAAGGCCGGGCACGTCTATCTTTTGCTCCGCCTCGGTGGGCGTGGGTTTTTCTAAAACGGTGTCCACCGCGTAGAGTCTGCGTGCCGCATCCACAAGTTTGCCTCCGACTGCACCGTAGTAGGCGAGCTGGCTTTCGTGGGTGCTTTGAACGGCGGAGACGGCGCATTTTTCGGCACGAGCGAGTGCGACGAGCTGCGCAGCGCAACCCTGCTGAGTGGCGCTGAGGTAAAGGTGATCGCCTACGAGGAGCAGAAACGGATCGCTTCCTGTGAACGCCGCTGAGCTGTGAATCGCGTGCGCATAGCCGAGCGGTTGCGCCTGTTCGATGAACGTGAGTCTTTCCGCGTGGACGCCAGCGGCTGTGCGAAATGCTGGTGCATCTCCGGGCGAAATGATGACACCAATGCTTTCGATGCCAGCGCGGAGAACCTCCTCAATGAGGATGGTGAGCGCGGTTTTCGTGATGCCGTCGCGATCCACGAGGGATTGCAACGGGAGCGTGCGCTGAGTTTTTCCTGCGGCGGTGATGAGGGCTTTGCGGATGTCCATCGGCACGGAGACTGAGCGAGAGAAGGCTGCGGGTCAAACCTGTGCGAGACACTTTGGAAAATGAACCGTCGCTATCAGGTCGTGCGATAGCAGCGGGGCGACGTAGACATTGAGTAAAAATAAACCCAGCCCTCGATGCCTGCGCCTGTAACAGGCTGGGAGAGGAGCCGGGTTATGTTTGCGGATGCGCGCGCTGATTAAAGACCAGCGTATGCGAGCACCTCGGGGCGGGTGAGCAGCGTCACAAGGACCGTGACGAGCGCAGCCAGCGTTGCGAGGAGTCCGAGACGGACATACCACCATGGACGTTCGCCATCGGTGGTCATTGCGATGTGTATGTTGCTGTTCATAGCGTCCCTCTTTTACCCTGACTCCCCCGCGATGACACGTCACGTCTCTGTGAACAATGTAACGATTTTGTATCGAAAATTTCAGCTATCCAGACGTTCGACGAGCACGTCGACATCCATCGTTCGCTGGGTCGTTCCCTTGTAATGCCCGCGGACGGGTGGGACATCTGCGTAGTCGCGACCGACTGCGAGTTTGATGTAGCGCTCATCGGCTGGCTGGTTGTTTGTCGGGTCGAGACCGCGCCAGCCGAGGCCAGGCAGGAAAACTTCACACCAAGCGTGGCTGGCCTGCGCGCCGAGGAGTTGATCGCGCGGACCGTTGTAAAGATAACCGCTTACATAGAGTGCTGGGATTTGCAGTGCGCGGCACAGACCACACATGACGTGTGCGAAGTCCTGACAGACACCTTTGCGGTCGCGCAACACATCGCGCATGTGCGTGTGGACACCCGTCGCGCTCGGCGTGTAGGCAAACTCTTTGTGGATGTGCCTCATGATCGCCTGTGCGGCCTGCCACACGTCGGCATGGTCGTGTGTGAGGTCGAGTGCGAGGCGCCATGCTTCGGGGCTGCGTTCGACGAAGGTGCTCTCCTGTAAAAAATCAAAACAGCGATCCATGCGCACGCAGTCGGGAAGCGCGGACATCGGAGCCGGCGTGGCGTCGAGGGTGAGAGCTAGTGAGCTGGTTGAGACAGTCGCTTTGCTATCCACGAGTAGCGTCCCGTGCGAATCGGGCAGTTCAAAAAAGTGGACGGTGTTTTTGTGGAAGTCGCTGTATTGCGAGATGCGAGCGGCGGGCTGCACATCGAGGTGAAAGCTCTCGCAAGTCTGGTGCTCGTTCGTCATCGGACGCAACCGGACTTCATTGAAGCTTTCGCGGACTGGGCCTGCGTATTCGTAGCGCGTGCGGTGCGAGACTTGGAGTTTCATTAACGAAGCCGTGGACGCTATTGAGCAACTGCCATGTGTCGAGTGTTCAACTCAACGGCTCTACATCCACTGCGACGTCAACAGTGTGTTCGCCTCCACCGGTGAGCACTCCGCTGAGCGGGCTCACGTCGCTGAAATCCCGGCCGAGTGCGACAGTGATGTGTTCGTTGGCGGGCAGTATGTTGTTTGTGGGATCGAAATCCACCCAGCCAGTCTGTGGACAAAATACCGAGAACCATGCGTGCGAAGCATCCGAGCCGATGAGGCGTTCTGCGCCCTGTGGTGGAATCGTGCGAAGATAACCGCTGACATAACGCGCGGGCAGGCCGAGCGAGCGCAGACATGCGATGCCGAGGTGGGCGAAATCCTGACAGACGCCGCGCCTTTTCTCCCACACTTCAGTGAGAGGCGTGGCCACAGTCGTGGCGCGTGGATCGTAGATGAAATCGGTATGCAGTCGTCTCATCAGCTCACGCGCTCCTGCGAGCAACTGCGTCCCGTGAGTGAAGCTAGCGCGTGCGTAGTCGGCGAATTCCGGCGCGGCATACAGGAGAGGGGAGTTCAGGCAAAATTCGTAGGCGGCGACATCGTTTGGTGAAACGGGATCGCGGAAACGTTCGACGACGCTCTCCCACGCGGGCGTGAGCGCGAGCGATTGTGGGCGCTCATTTGCCACCGCGACGATGCTGGTGGCGGTGACTTCAAAGCGGCGATGGTTTTCCTGAATGCTGAATGAGCAGACTTGGTTTCCGAGATAGTCCACGCGCTGTCGGCGCAGTGCAGGCACGGGTGCGATATTAAGCGCGAAGTTACGCGGTTGCTGCGTGTCTGTCGTGCGTGGCTGGAGGCGCGCTGCGTGGTGCGAAACAGTGACCGGCTCGCTGTAATCGTAGATGGTGCGATGG